>JAUXNZ010000267.1 GCA_030682595.1 Rhodocyclaceae bacterium
GGTGCGGTGAACTTCGTCGAGGATGACCAGTTTGTCCTGATGATCGGCAAGATAGAGCTCGGCTTGCGCCAGCTTGGCGCGATCCTGCTCGGATTCAAGATCAAGATAGTGCGCGTTGAAGTCCCGCCCGACTTCAAGTGCCAGCGTGGTTTTGCCCACTTGGCGCGGACCAAGCAGCGCGACCGCCGGCGTATGGGCGATGGCGTCTTTGAGCTCAGCGGAGAGTCGGCGGCGAATCATGTATGCAATTGTGGGAGTTTGATTCCGTATTTGCAAGGATATCCACCACCGAAATCATGTCATTCAGAGACTTGAGCGCTAATCACCCGGTCAGAACGGCTCGCGCACGCGCAGGAAGCGGGCAAAGCGGGGAATGCCGTGGCGGGTCAGTTCGCGATAACGGTAGGTCACCTGCGTGCCGAGGAGCGGCGGGTTGCGCCGTTCGGCGTCGGTAAATCCGCTGCCCAGCGCAAACCGGCGACCGTCAGGCATTTGGACCTGCAGGGCGCCGAGCATGCCGGCGTATTTTCCCTTGCCGGGCAGATGGGCGACGACTCGCGCTTCGGCGTCTTGCCACGGGGTTAGCTTGAGCAAGGCGGCAGAACGTCCCGTTTCGTAATAGGCCTCGGCGCGATGGAGCATGAGACCTTCGCCGCCACCCTTGACGACTTCGTCGAGCTTTCTTTTCAGCGCCTTGGCATCGGCCAGGCGGAATTGCTCGACCGGCTGCAGCCAGTGCGCGCGGCCGGCAGTAAGCACTTGCAGTTGCTTCACTCTTTCACTGAAGGTGCCGGCGGCTTCAGGCAGCTCGAACACCTTGTAGCGAACCTGGCGCCACTCGGCATCGTCCGGAGTGTTGCGGCGCACGATGCCGGACAGACGATCGAAGCTGCCCCGGCCAAGCCACAGTTCGCCGTCGAGGGGATGCGCTGGCAAGGCGGCGATGAACCAGGCAGGTGCCGGGATAGGATTGCCGCTGCGAAAGCGCAGTTGGCGGCCGTCCCAGTGGGCGCGCACGCCATCGAGTTTTTCGCTGACCCAGTATTGTGAAACGTCGATGCCGCCTTGATAGCGCTCGGCCAGCAGCAGCGCGGGCGCGTCCGTCGCCCGGACGAGGCCGGACCACAGCAGCAAAACGGCGGCAATGGTGGAAAATGCGGCGATCCGGCGCAGGAACATGCCAGTTTCAGAGCTTGAAGTAGTCGCGATACCACGCGACGAAGCGCCGCACGCCCTCTTCCACGGGCATCGCCGGGGCGAAGCCGGTGTGGGCGGCGAGTTCGGCGGTATCGGCCGAGGTGGCCGGCACGTCGCCGGCCTGCATCGGCAGGAAGTTCTTTTGCGCTGGTTTGCCGAGCGCCTTTTCGAGCGCGGCGATGTAGTCCATCAGCTCGACGGAATTCTGGTTGCCGATGTTGAAGACGCGGTAGGGCGCCCAGCTGGTGGCCGGGTCCGGCGTATCGACGATGAAGGATGGGTTCGCCGCGGCCGGGCGGTCGATGACGCGCACCGTGCCTTCGGCAATGTCGTCGATGTAGGTGAAGTCGCGGCGCATCTTGCCGTGGTTGAAGATGTCGATCGGGCGGTCTTCGAGCATGGCGCGGGTGAAAAGAAACAGCGCCATGTCGGGCCGGCCCCAGGGACCATACACGGTGAAGTAGCGCAAGCCGGTGGTCGGCAGATTGAACAGGTGGCTGTAGGTGTGGGCCATCAGTTCGTTGGCTTTTTTGGTTGCGGCGTAGAGGCTGACCGGGTGGTCGATGTTGTCGTGCTCGGAGAACGGCATCTTGGTGTTGCCACCATAGACGCTGGAACTGCTGGCATAGACCAGGTGCTCGACGCCGTTGTGGCGGCAGCCTTCGAGCACATTGACGAAACCGACGACGTTGCTGTCGACGTAGGCGTGCGGGTTTTCGAGTGAATAGCGCACCCCGGCCTGGGCGGCGAGGTTGAGGACACGATTGGGCTTTTCTTTTTCGAACAGCGCCGCCATGCCGGGGCGGTCGGCGATGTCGAGCAGCACGTGCTTGAAGCCGGGATACTGGGCGAGGCGCGCCAGCCGGGCCTTCTTGAGATTGACGTCGTAATAGTCGTTGAGGTTGTCGATGCCGACCACTGTGTCGCCACGGGCCAGGAGAATCTGGGCGACATGCATGCCGATAAAGCCGGCGGCGCCGGTGATGAGGACTTTCATTGATTGTGACCTTGACATAGATGGTTGAGGTTATGCGGATATGCCATTCTCCCCTCTCCCGCAGGCGGGAGAGGGGTCGGGGGAGAGGGTAATTACCGTATGCCGAATTGATTCCAGCACAGCCTCTGTCTCATTCAAAATCTGGTTATTCCAAAAACGCAGGACAGTAAAACCCTCACTCTGTAAATAGGCATCCCGTCTGCGATCGTAAACGACCTGTTCCGCATGTTGCCCGCCGTCAATTTCCACAACCAGCTTGGGCGCAAAACATACAAAATCGACAATATAGTTTCCAACAGGCTTTTGCCGCTTGAATTTAATGCCCATAAAGCGGTGCGCCCGCAGGTGATGCCACAGCCGCTGTTCGGCATCGGTCTGGTTGGTGCGCAGTGACTTGGCGCGTTCGAGCAAAACGTTGCCCTCTCCCCCGGCCCCTCTCCCGCAAGCGGGCGAGGGGAGAGGATGGCATGTGGAATTGGGTATCGGTAAATGTTTGCGCATCATGATGCCGTCCCGCCAGCGCCGACTTTTGCGAGGAGCGGCGCGAGGTAGCGGCCGGTGTAACTGCCCGGAACCTCAGCCACGGTTTCCGGCGTGCCCGTCGCAATGATGCGGCCGCCGCCGTCGCCGCCTTCGGGGCCGAGGTCGATGAGCCAGTCGGCCGTCTTGATGACGTCGAGGTTGTGCTCGATGACGATGACGGTGTTGCCGTGGTCGCGCAGGCGGTGCAGCACCTTGAGCAGCATCTCGATGTCGGCGAAGTGCAGGCCGGTGGTCGGTTCGTCGAGGATGTAGAGGGTGCGGCCGGTATCGCGCTTGGAGAGCTCCAGCGCCAGCTTGACGCGCTGCGCTTCGCCGCCGGACAGCGTGGTGGCCGACTGGCCGAGCTGGATGTAGGTGAGGCCGACATCGATCAGGGTTTGCAGCTTGCGCGCGACGACCGGCACGGCCGCAAAAAATTCATGCGCCTGTTCGACGGTCATCTGCAGCACTTCGTAGATGGTCTTGCCCTTGTAGCGCACTTCCAGCGTTTCGCGGTTGTAGCGCTTGCCGTGGCAGACATCGCAGGGGACGAAGATGTCGGGCAGGAAGTGCATCTCGACCTTGATCATGCCGTCGCCGGAGCAGGCCTCGCAGCGGCCGCCCTTGACGTTGAAACTGAAGCGGCCGGGGCCGTAGCCGCGCTCGCGGGCTTGCGGCACGCCGGCGAAGAGATCGCGGATCGGCGTCAGCATGCCGGTGTAGGTGGCCGGGTTGGAGCGCGGCGTG
This sequence comes from Rhodocyclaceae bacterium, assembly GCA_030682595.1. Lineage (GTDB taxonomy): Bacteria > Pseudomonadota > Gammaproteobacteria > Burkholderiales > Rhodocyclaceae > Sulfuricystis. The sequence continues at coordinate 3,464 of JAUXNZ010000267.1, forward strand.
CGGCCGATCGGCGACTGGTCGACATTGATGACCTTGTCGAAAAATTCGAGGCCCCGGATTTCCTGATGCGCCGCCGGTTCGAGTGCGGAGCCGTAAAGATGGCGCGCTGTGGCGGCGTAAAGGGTGTCGTTGATGAGCGTGCTCTTGCCCGAGCCAGAAACGCCGGTGATGCAGGTGAACAGGCCGACGGGGATGTCGAGGTCGACGGTTTTTAGGTTGTTGCCGCTGGCGCCCTGGATCTTCAAGCTACGCGCCGGGTCGGGCTGGGTGCGCTGTGCCGGCAGGGCGATACTCTTGCGGCCCGACAGATAGGCGCCGGTCAGTGAATCCGGATGCTTCGCCACTGCCGCCGCCGTGCCTTGGGCGACGATGTGACCGCCATGCTCCCCGGCACCGGGCCCCATGTCGACGACGTAATCGGCGGATTCGATGGCTTCCTCGTCGTGCTCCACCACGATGACGGTGTTGCCGATGTCGCGCAGCTTGGCCAGCGTCTGCAACAGCCGTGCGTTGTCGCGCTGGTGCAGCCCGATGCTGGGTTCGTCGAGCACATACATGACGCCGGTCAGCCCGGAACCGATCTGCGAAGCCAGCCGGATGCGCTGCGCCTCGCCGCCCGAGAGGGTTTCCGCCGAGCGGTCCAAAGACAGGTAGTCGAGGCCGACGTTGATCAGGAAGGTGACGCGCGCGGTGATTTCCTTGACGATCTTCTCCGCCACCTGCGCTTTCTGGCCGGTCATTTGCAGGAGGTTGAAAAAGTCGCGGCAGTCGATCAGTGACAGATGACTGACGGCGGTAATTGTCTCGCCGCCGATCAGCACATGCCGCGCTTCCAACCGCAGGCGGGCGCCGCCACACTCGGGACAGGGCTTGTTGTTGAGGTATTTGGCAAGTTCCTCGCGCACCATCACGCTGTCGGTTTCCGTGTACCTGCGCTTCAGGCTGGGGATGATGCCCTCGAAACTGTGACTCTTCTCGGCGCGCGTACCGCGCTCATTGAGATATTTGAAGCGAATTTGCTCACGGCCCGAACCGTGCAGCACGACCTGACGCACGGCTTCCGGCAGTTGCTCGAACACGGTGTCGGTGTCGAAGCCGTAATGCGCGGCCAGCGATTCGATCATCTGGAAATAGAACTGGTTGCGTTTGTCCCAACCCTTGATGGCGCCGGCGGCCAGCGACAGATGCGGGTAGGCGACCACGCGCGCCGGATCGAAGAACTGGATCTGGCCGAGACCGTCGCATTCCGGGCAGGCGCCCATCGGGTTGTTGAACGAGAACAGGCGCGGTTCGAGCTCCTGCAGGGCGTAGCCGCATTGCGGGCAGGCGAATTTTGCGGAAAACAGGTGCTCGCTCAGTTGCGTGTTCTCGTTATCCATCTCGACCGCGATGGCACGGCCTTCGGCATGCGTCAGCGCGGTCTCGAAACTTTCGGCCAGCCGCTGTCGCGCATCGGCGCGCACCTTGAGCCGGTCGACCACGACATCCACGGTGTGCTTCTGGCTTTTCGTCAGCTTCGGCAGGGTGTCGATGTCATGCACCTTGCCATCCACGCGCAGGCGCACGAAGCCCTGCGCCTTGAGTTCGGCGAACAGGTCGAGTTGCTCGCCCTTGCGGTTCGCCACCACCGGCGCGAGGATCATCAGCCTGGTGTCCTCGGGCAGCGCCAGCACATGGTCGACCATCTGCGCCACGCTTTTCGCTTCGAGCGCCACGCCATGCTCGGGGCAGTGCGGCGTGCCGGCGCGCGCGTAGAGCAGGCGCAGGTAGTCGTGAATCTCGGTGACGGTACCCACCGTGGAGCGCGGATTATGGCTGGTGGCCTTCTGCTCGATGGAAATGGCCGGCGACAGCCCTTCGATCAGGTCGACATCCGGCTTTTCCATCAGCTGGAGAAACTGCCGGGCATAGGCCGAGAGCGATTCCACATAGCGCCGCTGCCCCTCGGCATAGAGCGTGTCGAAGGCCAGCGACGACTTGCCGGAGCCGGACAGCCCGGTGATCACCGTCAACTTGTTGCGCGGCAGGTCGAGGTTGATGTTCTTGAGATTGTGCGTGCGAGCGCCGCGAATCTTGATGAAGTCCATGCGGGGGCGGGGCAGATGGTGTGAAAAGCGACCTGATAATATACGCGCCCCTTTGTGACAAAGACATTCCCCCCGTGGTTTCACCCGCGCATTCTCCAACCCTTGACGCCATGACCCCCGCCGAACGGCGCGCGGGTGGCGCACTGGCGGCTATCTTCGGCCTGCGCATGCTCGGCCTGTTTCTGGTGCTGCCGGTGTTTTCCGTGCTGGCGGCGGGACTGCCGGGCGGCCACGACCTCGTGCTGGTGGGACTGGCGCTGGGCGCCTACGGACTGACACAGGCGTTTTTCCAGATTCCGTTCGGCATGGCTTCCGACCGCTGGGGCCGTAAGCCCGTCATCGTCGCCGGCCTCTTGCTGTTCGCCGCCGGCAGTTTCTTGGCAGCGACCGCGCCGGACATTTACTGGATGATCGCCGGCCGCGTGCTGCAGGGCGCCGGGGCGATCTCGGCGGCGGTGTCGGCACTGGCGGCGGATCTCACGCGCGAACAACATCGCACCAAGGTGATGGCGATGATCGGGGCGTCAATCGGACTGGTGTTTGCGCTGTCGCTGGTGATCGCGCCGCCGCTCGCCGCGGCCATCGGGTTGTCCGGACTATTCGTGCTGATCGGCTGTCTGGCGCTGGGTGCGATCATTCTTCTGTTTGTCGCCGTCCCCAATCACCCGGCAGATACGGCTGCCGCCGATCCGCGTGCGCCGACTATTAACCCGCAGACGCGGGGATCCTTCGCCGCCGTGCTGTTCGATCCACGGTTGGCCCGGCTCAATTTCGGCGTCTTTACACTGCACCTGATCCAGATGGCGCTCTGGATGGTCGTGCCGGCGGCGTTGATCGGGAGCGGCGGCCTGCCGGGCGCGGAACACTGGAAGATCTATCTGCCGGCGGTGTTGCTGTCGCTGGCGCTCATGGTGCCGGCCATCATCGCCGCCGAGAAGCACGGCAAACTACGCCCGGTCTACGCCGGTGCGGTCGCGCTGCTGGTATTGGTGCAGGCCGGTTTCGCCTGGTTCGCCGGGGACAACTGGGGCGTGTGGGGCATCGGCCTGTGGCTCTTGCTGTTCTTTGTCGCCTTCAATATCCTCGAAGCCCTGCTGCCTTCGCTGATTTCGCGTCTGGCACCGCCGGCGGCGAAAGGCGCGGCGCTGGGGATTTACAATACGACGCAATCGCTCGGCCTGTTTTGCGGCGGCCTGCTGGGCGGCTGGCTGGTGAAGAGTTATGGTCCGACCGCCGTGCATCTGGTTTGCGCGGCGGTCGGCATGATCTGGCTTGGGCTGGCAGTGCGCGTAACGCCGCCACCGGCAAAAATTTCAACATAGGGAGAAAACGCATGGCATCGGTCAATAAAGTGATTCTGGTGGGCAATCTGGGGAAAGACCCGGAGATGCGCTATATGCCGAATGGTGACGCGGTCTGCAACATTACCCTCGCCACGACCGAAACCTGGACGGACAAAGCCAGCGGCGAAAAGAAGGAAGCCACCGAGTGGCATCGCGTGGCGTTCTTCCGCCGCCTGGCTGAAATCTCCGGCCAGTATCTGAAAAAGGGCTCGCAGGTCTACATCGAAGGCGCGCTGAAAACGCGCAAATGGCAGGACAAGGACGGCACTGACCGCTACACCACCGAGATCATCGCCGATGAGATGAAGATGCTCGGCAAGCGCGAAGGCATGGGCCAGGCCAACGAAATGCCGTCACGCGAGAATAGCGGCGGTCGGCCGGCAGCACGTCCCGCCGCGCAGAACGCACCCGCCCCCGGCGGTGGCGGCTTTGGCGATGTCGAGGACGACATACCCTTCTAGCTTTCATTGTCGAGGGAGCCACCCCCGTGCATGAAATACGCAAAGGGCGAATGACGCCCCCCACCCCCAGCCCCCGCCCCGCGGCAGGGGTCAAGGTTTGCTCGCTGCGCTCGCCGATGAGCCCATCGTCATATTTGGGTTTTTTACGCCAGCAATGAAGTTGCCTCGGCGTCGGCTGCGCGAGTACTCGCCGCGCGATCTGCTGAGCGTCGGCCTGCCCTTGCTGGCGCTGGTGTTCGCGGGGTTCTGGCTGGCCTCGCGCTTCATCCAGCCGGCCCCGCCGGACACGCTGATTCTGGCGACCGGCGGTGAAGGGGGCGCCTATCAGAGCTTCGGCGCGGCCTACAAGGATGAACTGGGGCGTCACGGCGTCCGCGTCATCGAGCAGCCTTCGGCAGGCTCGACGGAAAACCTGGAACGGCTGCGCAATCCCGATCTGGCTGTCGATGCCGCCTTTGTCCAGGGCGGCACGGCGCGCGTGCAGCAGAACGACGCGCTCGTCTCGCTGGGCAGCCTGTACAACGAACCGCTGTGGATTTTCTATCGGGAGGAATTGGCCGCGGGCAATGGCGAACTGGACCAGGTCGCCCAGCTCAAGGGCCGGCGCATTGCCATCGGCGCGGTCGGCAGCGGTACGCGCCATCTCGCCCAGGATCTCATGTATGCCAGCCAGATCGACGCCGGCAACACCAGACTGCTCGACCACGGCGGCCTGGGTCTGGCACGGGCCTTTGCGACGCGCAAAATCGACGCGGCTTTCGTGGTCGGCCCGCCGCAGTCGGCGGCGGTGTGGACGCTGCTGCACACGCCGGGCATCAAGCTGATGAGCCTGGCCCATGCCGATGCCTACGCGCGGCACTTTCCCTATCTGTCCAGCCTGGTGCTGCCGCGCGGGGCGATCAATCTGGCCGCGGATTTTCCGCCGCGCGATGTGCGACTGGTTGCCACCACGGCAACGCTGGTGGTGCGCGAGGAAACGCATCCCGCCCTGATCGGCCTGCTGATGCAGGCGATGGGCGAAGCACACGGCGGACCGGGAATATTTCAGCGACCGGGTGAGTTTCCCCATGCGGCCAGTGCCGCATTTCCGCTGGCGCCAGAGGCCGAGCGTTATTACAAGTCGGGGAAACCCTGGTTGCAGCGCTATCTGCCGTTCTGGGCGGCGACGCTGATCGACCGCATGGTGGTGTTGCTGATCCCGCTGATCGCCGTGCTGATTCCGGTGATGCGTTTCGCGCCGGGGCTGTACAACTGGCGGATCAAGTCACGCATTTACCGCCGCTATGGCGAACTCAAATTCATCGAGGCGGAAGTCGAGGCCGACCCGGCGAAGCTGACGCGTGAAGCATGGTTGCAGCGTGTCGACGCCATCGAGCGCGACGTCAATCACCTGACAATGCCACTCGCATTTAGCGACATGCTCTACACCCTGCGCGTGCATATCGAATTGGTGCGCGCCACGATCGAGAAAAAAAGTAGCGTTTGCGCCGGGCCGCCCCAAGCAAACGCGGCACGCGGCGAAGCCGCACCCGCACGCATGGTAGAACGAAGCGCCCCGTAATAGACGAGCTAAGCTCGCCGTATCGAACCCCCCGCGAGGGGGGCGAAGGGGGGCGGGCCCTCCAGCCGCCTGATTTTTTCCAGCAGGGCGGTGGTCGAACGGGCGTGGATGAAGGGAATGGAATGCACCTGGCCGCCCCAACCGGCCACCTCGGCAGCGCCGACGATTTTTTCCACCGGCCAGTCACCGCCCTTGACGAGGATGTCCGGCCGGCAATCGAGAATGCGCGCCAGTGGCGTGTCCTCGTCGAACCAGGTGACCAGCGCCACGCACTCCAGCGCGGCCAGCACGGCCATGCGGTCGTCGAGCGCATTCACCGGCCTTTCGTTGGCATGGTCGCCTTTGCCCAGCCGCCGCACCGAAGCGTCCGAGTTGGCGGCGACGATCAGGCTGGCGCCGAGCGCGCGCGCCTGTGCCAGATAGGTGACATGCCCGCGATGCAGGATGTCGAAGCAGCCGTTGGTAAAGACCAGCGGGCGCGGCAGGCGCGCAATGCGCCCGGCCAGTTCGGCCGGTGCGCAGAGTTTGTTTTCGAATGACAACAAGATTTATTGGGCGGCGGGCTTGCTGGGCGGCGGATCGAGGCGACGCGCCTCGGCATCGCTGATGATCTCGAAGACGCGCACGACTTTTTGCACGCCGGCGGTGGTGCGGGCGATCTCGACGGCGGCGCTGGCCTCGCGCTGGGTTGCCAGGCCCATCAGATAGACGACGCTGCTTTCAGTGACCACCTTGACGTGGTTGGCCGCGAACTGGTTGGCGTCGATGAAGCGCGCCTTGACCTTGGAGGTGATGAAGGTGTCGCCGCTGCGCTGGGTCAGCGTGCTGACCACCCCGAGGCGCAATTCGTTGCTGATCGCCTTGACGTTCGGCACCTCCGCGACGATCTTCTCGATCTCGGCCTTGGCCGCCGCATCCGGCACTTCGCCGGTCAGGAGCACCGTGCGGTTGTAGCTCGTGACATTGACATGGACGCGGTTGCCGAATTTTTCGGAAATCCGGCTGCTGGCGCGAATCTCGATGCCTTGGTCGGTGGCGATCGTTTCCGCCTGACGGCGGTCGGCAAACACCAGCGCGCCCGCGCCCACGCCGACGGCGGCGACGCCGAAACAGCCGGCCAGAAAGGGTGCCAGAACGGCAAGGAGGATCAGGGTGCGGGCTTGAGTAATCAGTTTCATGAGGTTTCTCCGAGAATGAGGGCGTCGATCCCGTCGCACAGGCAATGGATCGTTACGAGGTGGACTTCCTGGATGCGTGCCGTGCGGTCGGCGGGCACGCATAGATGGACATCGTCGTTGGCAAGGAGTTCAGGGATGGCGCCGCCGCCCTTGCCGGTGAGCGCCACGACCCGCACGCCTTGTGCATGCGCGGCAACGATGGCGGCCATGACGTTGGGGGAATTGCCCGAGGTTGAGATAGCCAGCAGGACGTCACCGGCGCGGCCCAGTCCGGCCACCTGCTTGGCGAAAATCTGGTCAAAGCTATAGTCGTTGGCGATCGAGGTCAGAGTCGAGCTATCGGTGGTCAGCGCCAGCGCCGCCAGCGGCGGACGTTCCTTTTCGAAGCGGTTAAGCAACTCGGCGGCGAAGTGCTGCGCGTCGGCCGCCGAACCGCCATTGCCGCAGGCCATCACCTTGCCGCCGCCGACCAGACACGCAACCATCGCGCGCACTGCCGCTTCGATCGGCGCGGCCATGGCAAGGAGCGCGGCCTGCTTGACGGCAACGCTGTCGTTGAATTGGGATTGGATGCGTTGCTGAAGACTCATGGGGCGATTCTACAGCACCACCAACACGTCGATTCTCAGCCGCCGCCACGGGTTCTTGTGCCGGACGAGGGCGGCGATGCGCCCCTCGACGCGCTCGCCGCGATCCATGGCGGCGGCGACCGCTTCATTCTCGGCGCGCGGCAGGTAGCCCAGTTGCCGACCCTGCCATTCCACGCGCACCGCGCGCGGGTCGTGCGGATTGTCCGGCTCGCGCACCAGCGTCAGCGCGTCACCTTCCTTCATTTGCTCCCAGAGCACCGCGCCGGCGTGATACTGAAATCCGGCCAGCGGCGAGCTTTGCACCAATAATTTCACTGTCTGCGCCTGGGCCGCGAAACCAAGCGCCAGTAACAGGCTAATCAGCAGAAAACGCATTTTTCAGCCACTCCAGTTGGTTGCCGTCGAACAACACGCAATCGAAACGGCACGGGCTATCGCCATGCTTCACCAGCCAGTGCCGCGCCGCGAGAATCAGGCGCTGTTGCTTGCGCACTGTAATGCTCGCGGCCGCACCGCCAAAGTCGGCGCTGGCGCGACGGCGCACCTCGACAAACACGGTCGTCTTGCCATCGCGACAGATGATGTCGATTTCGCCGCCCTTGACGCGAAAATTACGCGCCAGCACCTTGAGGCCGTGCGCGGCAAGATGCCGCGCGGCGGACGCTTCGGCGGCGGCGCCGATGGCCTGGCGATCGTGGGGGATAATGGCGGTCATGAAGGCTACATTGTCCATCGTCGCGACCCCCATCGGCAACCTCGGCGACATCACCCTGCGCGCCCTCGACACGTTGCGCCATGCGGATGTGATCGCCTGCGAGGACACGCGCCATGCGCGACGGCTGCTCGACCACTACGACATCCGCGCGCAACTTTTGGCTGTGCATGAACATAACGAACAGGCGGCGGCAACTAAATTGATTGCTCTGCTGGCGGAAGGCAAACGGGTAGCCCTCATTTCGGACGCCGGCACACCGGGCATTTCCGACCCCGGCGCGCGCACGGTTGCCGCGGTGAGGCTGGCGGGGTTTCGCGTCACACCGCTGCCCGGCCCGAACGCCGCCATCGCGGCGCTCTCCGCCGCCGGGCTGGACGATCCGGCCTTTCACTTCGTCGGTTTCCTGCCGGCAAAAGTCGGCGC
>JAUXNZ010000273.1 GCA_030682595.1 Rhodocyclaceae bacterium
GGTTGCGGGTCAGTTGCGCCGTTTCCGCCGCAAAGTCCGCGTCCTGAATCCGGCTGCGCGCAGCGGAGAGGTTCTCCGATGACGCCGTCAGGCTGGAGACTACGCTCTGGAAGCGGTTTTGCAGAGCACCCATGGCGCCGCGGATGGTGGCAACCTGGCTCAGCGCGCCATCGACCACGGAGATCGCGCTGTTGGCACCGGCGACTGAAGAGATGTCGATGGCGTTAGCAGCGTTAAGCGTTGAGGAAGCCGTGGAGAGGCCGGCCTTTGCCGGGTCGTTGCCGGCGATCGAGTATGCCGCGTTCGAGCTCAGCGAGATGATGCCGTAGGTGGTGCTTGCAGTGTAGGCGCCATCGGTGGCAGTGACACCCGCAGCGGCGGCGACGCCAGCACCGACTGCGGTGCCGGTGCCCAGACCATTGCCAGCGCTACCCTTCAATACCGACGTCGCGGTAACTTGGTTCGAAGAGGCGGCGGCAGTATGGTTTGTCAGGTTAGTGCCGGCCGTAGTCGTCTTGTTGGCCGACATGGCGGATGCAAGGGCAGTTGCCAATGTCGTGGTAGTTGCCGTGGTCAGCGAAATGTTGTTTCCGCTCGTTGCGCCCTTGATGAAGGTATAGGTTTGGTTATCGATGATGAGCGTCGATCCTTCAGCGAGGCCGGTACCGGCGGTGTTGTTTATCGAGGCGAACCCTCCACTGGTATCCGCGAGAAGGTGGGACTTGGTGACTGCCGCCTCGTTGCCCAGCATGTTGTTCGTAATGGTCAGGACAGCACCAGAGAAAGCGGCCGTAACACCGATGTTGGCGCCATTAATTGCTGCAGCCACTGAGGTCTGCAAACTTGCTTGGTCGGTGTAAGCCGCACCAACGCCGCTGCCTCCGGTAACCCCCGATGCGTTAAATGTGAAGGTGGTGGTGCCAACAGTGAAGGTTTCCCCATCCGCCACTTCGTCAAAATCCAATGTGCCGACACCCGTGCCCGCAGCGGCGCTGAGGGTATAGGTTTGGGTGGCGGATGCCGTACTCGCCGACACTTCCATACCCGTTGCGTTTTCCACACGCGAGGCCCCGGCGGCTGAGCCGCTAGTGATTTCAATGGTCTTGCCAGTACTGGACGACAGGGTGATCGCACCGGTTACGGTGTTGGCAGATGCCGTCACGCCGGTGGTGTTGGTCTTGGCGTTGATCGCGGTAGCGATGCTTGCCCCCTGGGTCGCGAAATTATAAGAACCGGTGACGGCGCCGATGTTCACCCCGTTAATGACGAGGTCGCCGGAAGCGAGATCCTGTTTGCCTGTAACCGGTGCGTTGGCGGCGACGATGGAGGAGGTTGCCGTGGCGGTAACGCTGGTCTGGCTGGTCACGCCGTTGATGGCATTGACGATGGTATCCGCGCTGCCATTGGCCGTTGCACCAACGTTGACGCCGTTGATGGTCAGATCGCCGGACGCCAGGGCGGTGCCGCTGACGGCGCTGGAGGTGTTGTTGTACTGGTAGGCGCCAATGGCCGAGGTCTGCGCGTTGCCCGTGCTGGCGGTGATGGTCTGGTTGGCGTTCGCGCCGACCTGGAACTGGGCAGCGGTGAAGGTCCCATCCAGGATGTTCTGGCCGTTGAATTGGGAACTGGTCGCGACGCGCTGGATTTCGGCCAGCAACTGCGTTACTTCGGCGTTCAGCGAGGCGCGATCCGACGAGGTATTGGTCGCGTTGGCGGACTGGATGGCCAGTTCACGAATCCGTTGCAGGTTGCTGGCCACTTCGGACAAGCCGCCTTCAGCGGTTTGCGCCAGGGAAACACCGTCGTTGGCGTTACGCGCTGCCTGGTTCAGGCCGCGAATCTGCGAGGTCATCCGGTCGGAAATCGCCAGGCCGGCAGCGTCGTCCTTGGCGCTGTTGATGCGCAGGCCGGAAGATAGGCGCTGCAGGGAGGTCGCCAGGGCGCTTTGCGAAGTGTTGAGGTTGCGCTGGGCGTTCAGTGAAGAGATGTTGGTGTTGATTACTTGGGCCATTTGGGGTCTCCTTAGCCGGATCAGGGTTCAAGTTTCCGAGAGCACCTTGCTCCCGATGCTTGCACTAACGGATACCCCCCGGGGAAACTTGAGCGGATATTTGCAACAATCGCAGCATCTGCGCAGGTTGGTATTTCTACCCAATAAATATTTGTTTGCCTTCTTGTTGATGGTGTCAAAAATGCTACCATCAGACTATGCGTGTAGTCATTGATACGAATGTGTTTATTGGTGCCTGTCTGGGGCGCGGCGCGGCTAATGCAGTTGTGGCTGCTTGCTTGCAGGGGCGCTGCACGCCTTTGATGGGGGCGGCGCTGTTTGCCGAATATGAGGACGTGATGGGGCGAACCCCGCTCTTTCAGGCTTGTCGACTGGATGCCGGCGAGCGCGAGGAATTGCTTGACGTCTTCCTGTCCCGTTGCGAATGGACGCGCGTGTATTGCCTGTGGCGCCCTGATTTGCGTGACGAGGCGGATAACCATCTGGTGGAACTCGCCGTTGCCGGTGCCGCCGAATGCATTGTGACGCGCAACTTGCGCGATCTGCGCGCCATGGAATTGAGGTTCCCGGCCTTGCGGGTTGTAACGCCCGAGGCTTTTCTGGAGGATATTTGACATGACCGCCATTACCGTACGGCTGCCCGACGAAAAACACCGCCGTCTAAAGGCGCTGGCAAAGAGCCGTGGCACGCCGCTCAATCGCCTGATTGACGAAATGACGACGCTGATGCTGGCCGAATTTGATGCGGAAACCCGTTTCCAGGTGCGCGCGGCCCGCGGCACGGGACGGGTTGAACGCGGACTTGAACTGCTTGAGAAGGCGGCCGGTTAGAAGCGAGTGGCGGAAAATGAGGTCAGACCACGGTGTTCACCCTGAGTCTTCTCTGAAGCTTCGTTTTCAGTGTTGCCGGTATATCTCGCGTCGATTACCAACGCGCAGTACACGGACAACGATGCGTGAATCCTGAATGTCGCAAATGATCCGCCAATCGCCGACCCGATATTTCCAATAGACACCGAGCCGCGATCCGGCCAGTGACTCGCCGATGCAGCGGGGGTCGTCAAGTTTGGCCAAGCGCAGCCGCAGAAATCCGATCAAACGTTGCTGCACGCCGCGATCGAGTTTCTTGAGGTCTTTTAGCGCATCCGGGTCGAACTCGACTTCATAGCCCAAGTTCGCGCTCCACGTCGGCTAGCGGAATGGTTTTGCGATTTTGGCGTGCGCGCGCCTCGGCAAGATAAAAGTCCTCGAGGTCGTCGATGTATTCGAGAATTGCCTCGCGCGCCAAGGCGGTTTTAGTGCGTCCGGTTTCCGTTGCCAGCGTGTCAAGGCGGTCTTCAATCGCATCCGGTAGGCGTATTGCCAGCATTTCAGTCTCCTTTTGTCATGCGCTATACAAATATAGCACAGCTGCGCAAGATTGCAGAAGGGGAAAATTGGGTCAGTCTGACCTCATTTCCGTACCATTTTCGCCATCCCGGGATTGACAACAGATCAGAGTGTTGGCAGCATTGACAACATGAGCGCGAATTTGATGTATCGGCATCGCATGGATTTTGAGGATGGCGCAATTCTCGAAGTCGTGGTTTGGCGACTTCCCCGGCCAGTCGATGGATGCAAGCATCCATTCAAATATCGGCTCTATTACGGGCAGGGCGGCCGACGCATCATCGGTTTCGATAATGAGCGACCGAAAGGTGATCACTGTCATTGCGAAGGTGTCGAGACGAGTTACGTTTTCGAGGGGCCGGAAAAGCTGATTGCCGATTTTTTTCGCGAGGTTGAAAAAAGGAGAACATGATGAGAACCGCGACGATCCATATCAAGAGCGCCAGCGCATCAATGGCGGATGCCAGGGCGGGATTTCTCGCCGCCTGGCAGTCTGGGGAGTATGCAGGCGAGCATTTCGATTTCGAGTCACCCGCCGCGTTGTTTCGCGTGTTGACGCCCAAGCGCTGGGAGCTGGTCGAGTGTTTGCAAAAGACCGGCCCCCTGGGTGTGCGCGCGCTGGCGCGCGCCCTCGGACGCGATGTCAAGCGGGTCCATGACGACGCGACAGCCATGATCGGGGTTGGCATGGTCGAAAAGACGACGGATGGCAAGCTGGTCGTGCCTTTCGCTGAAATTCGCGCGGAGTTCATGCTGCGCGCGGCAGCTTGATCCCCGCAGAAGAAAACCGGGGCCACCCATTAGCCGGCCGGTGTCAAGCGAGCGCAGTGCCATTGGGGTCAGACACCATTTCCTCCCCCCCCATATTCCGGCAAGTCTATTTCGCTGACTTCCCCGCAGTTTCAGGTGCCACCGTCTCGACAATGACCTCACCGGTCTTGACCACGCCCTTGCCGACGAGGATGGCACCATCGACGGCGACACCCGCAGCCGTTGTTGCCACACCAACCGCCGCCCCCGTGACCATGACGGTGGTGGAGACGATTCCGCAGCCGGAGAGCAGCGGGGTAAGCGCGCTGGCAGCGAGGCATGCCCGCCAGGGTGTTGTTTTCAGTGCCACATCGTGGTCGGGGTTGGTGTTGATGACTGCCGGGCTTCCGTCATCCACGCCGGCCAGACCGTGGTTGGCCATTCGGCCGTGCCATAGGCCTGGTGGAGGATCGTCAACCACTGGCGCAGGGGGAGTGCGGCCAGACTCAGGCCGACGGGTTGGCCCTCTCCGGTCTTGAAGCTGAGGTGGAGTTGTTCCGCCCCGGGGGTGAGGTCGATGGCCTGTACCAGCAGCCCCTCCCGGCCGGGTGCAGTGACAGGCGCTTGCGGGACGAACTGGCTCTGAGCAGTTTGCTGGGCAAATTCCTGGATCAGATCGGCACGGGGCAGGTCGGCATGTTGGTGTTCCAGCCAGAGTGTCAGGTGAGGAATCAGCCGATCGAGCAGGCGGCGGGTGTGCCACAGCACGACGGTCGTTCCTTTATCCGTTTCTCCGGTCAGCCGGATGCGGTCTTCCGCTTTGTCGTATTCGGTAGTGATGCGTTGCAATTCCATGGCGTTAACTGACTTTGATCGCCTCTCCATGTGCTTGCACTGCTTCGAGCGGGGTGGGCAGCTGGGCCCTGATCGCCTGGCCATGGGGATTCCGGGCCGTCCGGGCAATCGTCAGTTGCAGTTGCCGGCGCAGGCTTTCCTGTTCGGTCAGCTTGAACATGTTGAGGATGCTCTTCGCTTCCCCGGACAGGTTGCCGAGGTTGTCGGCGCTGTCGTCGATCTTGAGCGTGGACATGGGGTTTGGTTGGTTTCCGGTAAAAGTCGGCGCTGGCGGGACGGCGCGGATAATATGCAACGATGGCGCATTGTGCCGTAAACGGCGAAATCCCCGCCACGCTTGATGGTGGGCATCGCGTTTGACCGCAAGCAGCGGGGTAGTCCCGGCTTCCGGTCCTTGATGACCGAATGGCCGCAACAGGCGGAAGAGGCGCCACTCGCAGGCTGTGCTGCGAGTCCGTCGTCGCCTTGTCGCGCCGCTTGTGCCCGACACGAATGCCATTCTCGGGCTGCCACAAGCACCCTTGAACTCAATATGAATGGCGCGGATCAGCGTCGGCATGAACACGAATTGGCGGCATAATGTCGTCGGGTTCAAAGACAAAAAATCGAGGGAAGCTCAATTTGAAGGTTGCGAGCTGATGAAGCGCTGGTTCGATCTGCTCCTCGGGCTGTGCGCAGTGGTTGTTCTGGCCCTGCCGATCCTGCTGGTGGCGATTCTGGTTCGCCTGACTTCGCCCGGCCCGGTGCTGTATTGGTCGGACCGTATCGGGCGCGGCAACCGGATTTTCAGGATGCCTAAGTTTCGTAGCATGCGTACCGGCACGCCGGCGGTGGCGTCCCATTTGCTGGCCGATCCAAACGCTTATTTGACGCCGATCGGCTCGTTCTTGCGCAGGAGCAGTCTGGATGAGTTGCCGCAGCTATGGAGCATCCTGGTCGGGGATATGAGTTTTGTGGGGCCGCGACCTGCGCTTTTTAATCAGGACGACCTGGTCGCGCTGCGCACCGCACAGGGCGTGCATGAGTTGGTGCCGGGTTTGACCGGTTGGGCGCAGGTCAATGGGCGGGATGATTTGCCGATTTTCGAAAAGGTCAGGCTTGATGCGGAATATATGCAGAAAGAATCATTCTGGTTCGATATGCGTATATTGCGGATGACCTTCGTCAAAGTATTGAGGCGCGAAGGCGTCTCGCACTGATTGATATTCATGCCTTTCGATAAAGCCGCCGTTTCCCTGCTCGCCCTGCCGCGCCCGCTGAAGCGTGCGTTGGCGCTGGGCATGGATGCCAGTCTGTGCGTGCTGACGGTCTGGCTGGCGTTCTACTTGCGTCTGGGCGAGTGGCTGCGGTTCTCCGGCGATGGGGTCATGTATCCGGCGGCGGCGGTGTATGGGGCGCTGCTGCTGGCCCTGCCGATCTTCGTCGTTTCCGGCCTGTATCGCGCGATTTTTCGCTATGGCGGGTGGGCGGCGCTGATGGCGGTCAGCCGGGCGA
>JAUXNZ010000284.1 GCA_030682595.1 Rhodocyclaceae bacterium
CGAATCCATGGGCTTCAAGACCTTCGGCTTCGCCGGCGGCCGCGACGACATCTGGGAGCCGGAAGAGGACGTCTACTGGGGCGGCGAGGCCGAGTGGCTGGGCGACAAGCGCTACAGCGGCGACCGCGAACTCGAAAACCCGCTGGCCGCCGTGCAGATGGGCCTGATCTACGTGAACCCCGAGGGCCCCAACGGCCAGCCGGACGTGCTCGCCTCCGGTCGCGACATCCGCGAGACCTTCCGCCGCATGGCCATGGACGATGAGGAAACCGTCGCGCTGGTCGCCGGCGGCCACACCTTTGGCAAATGCCATGGCGCGGGCGATGCGAAGCTGGTCGGCCCCGAGCCGGAAGCCGCCGCCCTCGAGGAAATGGGCTTCGGCTGGAAGAACGCCTTCGGCAGCGGCCGTGGCGGCGACACCACCATCAGCGGTATCGAAGGCGCGTGGACGCCGAACCCGACCCGCTGGGACAACGGTTACTTCGACATGCTGTTCGGTTACGACTGGAATCTGGTGAAGAGCCCCGCCGGCGCCTGGCAATGGGTGCCGGCGAACGTGGCCGACAAGGACCTCGCGCCGGCCGCGCACGACCCGTCGCAGAAGGTCACCACCATCATGACCACGGCCGACCTGGCGCTGCGCATGGACCCGATCTACGGTCCGATCTCGCGCCGCTTCCACAAGGACCCGCAGGCCTTCGCCGACGCCTTTGCCCGCGCCTGGTTCAAGCTGACCCATCGCGACCTCGGTCCGCGCTCGCGCTATCTCGGCGCGGAGGTGCCGAAGGAAGTGCTGGTCTGGCAGGACCCGGTGCCCGCCGTCGACCACCCGCTGATCGATGCGAAGGACATCGCCGACCTCAAGGCAAAGATCCTCGCCACCGGCCTGTCGGTCTCCGAATTGGTGGCCACCGCATGGGCCTCCGCCGCCACCTTCCGCGGCTCCGACAAGCGCGGCGGCGCCAACGGCGCGCGCATCCGCCTCGCGCCGCAGAAGGACTGGGAAGCCAACCAGCCGGCGCAACTGGCCAAGGTGCTGGCCGCCCTTGAAGGCGTGCAAAAAGCCTTCGGCAAGAAGGTCTCGCTGGCCGATTTGATCGTGCTGGGGGGTTGTGCCGGCGTCGAACAAGCCGCCAAGGCCGCCGGCCATGCCGTCGAAGTGCCCTTCACGCCGGGTCGCACCGATGCCACGCAGGAGCAGACCGACGTCGAATCCTTCGCGGTGCTCGAACCGGTCGCCGACGGCTTCCGCAACTACCTCCGGGTCGCCGGCGTGCCGGCCGAGGAACGGCTGCTCGACAAGGCCCAGCTCCTCACGCTCACCGCGCCGGAGGTGACGGTGCTGATCGGCGGCCTGCGCGCCATCAACATCAATGTCGGCGGGTCACGTCACGGCGTGTTCACCGATCGGCCCGGCGTGCTCGGCAACGGCTTTTTCGTGAACGTCCTCGACATGGGAACCGCGTGGACGCCGACCTCCGAGGCCCGGGACGTGTTCGAAGGCCGCGACCGCAAGACCGGCAAGCCGAAGTGGACCGCCACGCGCGTCGATCTGGTGTTCGGTTCGAACTCGCAGCTGCGGGCGCTGGCCGAGGTCTATGCGCAGGACGACGCGAAGGAGAAGTTCGTGCGCGACTTCGTGGCCGCGTGGTGCAAGGTGATGAACCTCGATCGCTTCGATTTGAAGTAAACCCTTGAACAAAGCGTAGGAATGCGTACGAATGGTGCGCGGTTGATTTCGACCCCCGGGATCAACCGCGCACTTTCTCCATTTCTTTGGGGATGGCGGGAATAAAACGCCGGGTTGTTCCGTCTCTATGAGTAAGTCTCGTTGTTTTGCCAGGGAGAAGAGACGTTCGATTCAATGTTGGCAAAGTCCAATGATTGTAGTCATGGCAGGGAATCAATCCAGCTGGAAACCCCATACCCGAGAGAGGAGAAACACATGCAAACCAATAAGAGATCACTGATCGCTGCGTCGTGCCTTGCTGCTTCAATGGCTTTTGGCACGAGTGCGCATGCCGCGGATAAAAATGCCACTGTCCATCCCGACAAAGTCGTTTATCACGTCAATGATTCGAACGATGCGCGCGCTGCATTGCGCAATATCACCAATCACATGGATGTCAATCCCGAGGCTCGAATCGTCGTGGTCACCCATGCCCTCGGTGTCGATTTCCTGATGAAGGATGCCAGGGACAAGGCGGGAAACCCTTACCATGTGACGGTCGAGCAGTTGGAGTTGCGTGGTGTCACTTTTGACATTTGCGAGATCACCCTGGCGAACCGCAAACTTGAGAAGAGTCAGTTCATCCCCGAAGCGAAATATGTACCTTCCGGCGTTGCCGAGCTCGCCAAGCTGCAGGCACGCGGGGGTTACGCCTACATCAAGCCCTGATTGTCCAGGCAAGGCGTACCAGGCTAAAAGGCCCGCAGTGATGCGGGCTTTTTAGCTTTTACTTCCCGGGTTGTTGCCTTTGATTTGTCAATAATTTGGCTTATCATGTCATAAAAATTTATCCGGCTGCCACCGCCGCCCGGCGCGGCCGTCGCAGCAAGCAAGAACACAGGCGAGGAGCGTTCCGCATGAACCCCAGCAGGCGCCGCACCCTACAGGCCGCCCTTGGCGCACTGCTGCTGCCGGCCTCGGCCTGGGCGCAGCCTGCCAGCGGCGGCGAAACCTTGATCCGCATCAACATCCCGGGGCGGTTTTCGCTGTCCTTCCTTCCCATCGACCTGATCCCGGCGCTGAACTTCGACCACGAAGTGGGCGCGCGCCTGATCATCCGCTACCAGCCCAGCGGCATCCGCGCCATCGAGGATGTGCTCGACGGCAATGCCGATCTTGCCGCGCTGGGCTTCTCCCCGCTGCCGGTACTCCATTCCAGGGGCAAGGACGTCGTTGCCATTGCGCCGCTGTCGGGCCGCACCCCGCCGATGGCCATCGTGCTGCGCAAGGATCTGGCGAAAAAGGTAAGTAGCGTCGCGGAACTCAAGGGGCACACCATTGCCACATCGACCGGCAGCGTCAACAGCAAGTCCCGTATGCAGATGCTGGCCCAGGCGGTGCTTCGGGCCCACGGCGTCGCCGACAACGCAGTGCGCTGGCTGCCGACGGCGCAGAACTGGGACAGCATCAGCG
>JAUXNZ010000294.1 GCA_030682595.1 Rhodocyclaceae bacterium
GGCGGGGGCTGGGGGTGGGGTGGGCCGGGATCAGCCGCGCGGCAGCCGTTCGCGCAGTTCGTCCATTTCTTCCAGCAGGTCGGCGACCAGCGCGGCGAGTTCGGGCACGGCGTCGAAATCGCGTTCGAGTTCGCGCATGCGGCGGGCGCGTTGCAGGGCGGGGCCGGAAAAGCGCCATACGCCGGCGACGCTTTCGGCGTGGGGGAATAGGCCTTCGTCGAGGTGGCGCAGCAGCCAGGCGGGTTCCACGGTGCAGGCGGCGGCCACTTGTTCGAGGGTCAGCCAGGTTTCTTCCATCAGGCTGCCGATCAGGATGTCTTCGTCTCGCATGGCTCAGCCCTTTCCGCGCGGATTGAAGGCGAGTTCTTTCGCCATGGTTTCGTACAGTTCCCGGGCCCGCGGCGTGTCGGCGGGCGGCAATACGACCTGGATGTCGAGCAGCAGGTCGCCGGCCGGCTTGCCGGGAATGCCCTTGCCGCGCACGCGCAGTTGTTTACCGCTTTGCGCGTTTTCGGGGATGCGTAGCTTGATCTGGCCGGCGGGCAGGTCGACCGTGACGACCGCGCCGAGCGCCGCTTCCCATGGCGTGACGGGCAGGGTGAGGTGAATGTCGCGGCCGTCGGCGCGCATGCGCGGGTGGGGTTTGAAATGGACTTCGAGCAGCAGGTCGCCGGCGGGGGCGCCGCCCATGCCCGGTGAGCCCTGGCCGGCCAGTCGCAGCACCTGTCCGGCACTTACGCCCTGGGGAATCTTTACGTTCAGGGTACGGGTGTCGACGATCACGCGGCCCTGTGCGTCGAGCCGGGGGACGCGCAGGCCGATCTGTCGCGTTGCGCCGGTGAAGGCGTCTTCCAGGTCGAGCAGCACTTTGGCATGGTGGTCCTCGCCCTGGGCGTGAATGCTGCCGCCATGCGGCTGAAAGCCACGCTGCCCGGCACCACCCATGCCGCCGGCACGGCCGAACAGTTCGGCGAAGAAATCCGAGAAGTTCGCCGCATCGCGGGGGGAGAAGCCCTGTCCGGAAAATTCGAAGCCCGCATCCCAGTCGGGCGGGGGGCGGAATTCCTGGCCGGGCTGGTAGTTGCGGCCAAGCTGGTCGTAGGCGGCACGCTTCTCCGGGTCGGAGAGCACGGCATTGGCCTCGTTGACTTCCTGCATGCGCGCTTCGGCGTTCGCTTCCTTGGAAACGTCCGGATGGTATTTGCGCGCCAGTTTGCGAAAGGCCTTGCGGATTTCATCCGCGGTGGCGTCGCGAGTCACGCCCAGCGTCTGGTAGTAGTCCTTGAATTCCATGCGCAATTTCCCTCTGCAACAGGTGGCATCCCTCCTAAATGGTGGCGGAAGGACGCGCTATCAAGTCCTTGAAATCGGGTTTGCCACTCCCATTTTCTGAGTCGAGAGGCGCTGCAGTTGGCGCCCGCAACCTAATTTCAGGAGGTTTCGTCATGATGCATCGTAGTCCATTTCCCCGCGATTTATATGCCGAGTTGGCTCACCTGCAGCGCGAGATGCAGCAGGCTTTCGATGTTTCGCCAAGCATTCGCGGCATGGCGCGCGGCTATCCGGCGATGAACGTCGGCGGCACGCCGCGCTCGGTGGATATTTATGCCTTCGTCCCCGGCATCGATCCGGCCACGCTGGATGTGCAGATCGAGAAAGGCGTGCTCACCGTGGCCGGCGAGCGCCGCGTCGCCGACATTCCGGAAAAAGCCACCGTGCATATCGATGAGCGTGCCGTCGGCTCGTTCCGCCGGGTGGTGACGCTGCCCGACGACATCGATCCCAATGCGGTGGAGGCGAAGTATCGCGACGGCGTGCTGCACATCGGCATCGCCCGCAAGGAAGCCGCCCAGCCGCGCCGCATCACCATTCAGTGAAGGAGACTATGCCATGAACAATGAAACTGCCGATATCGCCAACCCCGCCGACAGCGCCCGCAACGAGGCGGCCTTGCTGCCGCCGGTGGATGTCATCGAAGACGCCAATGGCATCACCCTGTATGCCGACCTGCCCGGCGTGCCGAAAGACAGGCTCAGCCTGCATGTGGAGGACGGCAAGCTGAGCATCGAGGGCGAACTGGCCCTCGACATGCCCGAGGGCATGGAGGCGACGCATGCGGAAGTCAGCCTGCCGCGCTACCGGCGCGTGTTCACCCTGTCCAAGGAATTGGATGCCGACAAGGTCAGCGCCGAGTTCGACCAGGGCGTGCTCAAGCTGCGCATCCCGAAAGTCGAGCACCTGCAGCCGCGCAAGGTGGAGATCAGGGTTGCGTGAAGCTGCGCAAGCAAGGTCATTCCGGCGCAAGCCGGAATGACGCAGTTCAGACGATCTTGCAGACCTCGGCGAAGTCAGGTCGCGGGCTGCGCGGGAACAGCTTGCTGGTGTCGCCGTAGCCGATGCTGCAGATGAAGTTGGCCTCGATATTCGTGCCGGCGAAGAATTCGGCATTCACCTGGGTGGCGTCGAAGCCGGACATCGGTCCGCAGTCGAGGCCCAGCCCGCGTGCGGCGAGCATCAAATAGGCGCCCTGCAGGCTGCTGTTGCGAAAGGCGGTGGAACGGATCAGTTCGGTATTGCCGGTGAACCAGGATTTCGCGTCGGTATGCGGGAAGAATTTTGGCAGCAAGTCGGGAAAGTCCATGTCCATGCCGAGGATGGCGGTGACCGGCGCGGCTTGCACCTTGGCGCGGTTGCCTTCCATCAGGGTGGGGATGAGGCGCGCTTTCGCTGCCGCCGACTTGACGAAGACCACGCGCAGTGGCCAGCAGTTGGCGCTGGTCGGGCCCCATTTCATCAGGTCGTGGAGTTCGGTGAGCAGGGCATCGGGGATGGGCTTGTCC
>JAUXNZ010000299.1 GCA_030682595.1 Rhodocyclaceae bacterium
CAACGCAAAAAACGACCCATTCCTGCCGGCCGCCGCCCTGCCCGGCCCGTCTCAAGTGTCGACGGCGGTCACGCTGGAACAACCGGATGAAGGTGGCCATGTCGGCTTCGTCGCCGACCGTTTTCCCGGCGTGCTCGACTGGCTGCCGCAACGGTTGCTGGCGCACTTCGACGCGCATGCGGCCATGCCATCGGCCAGCGATCGGCAGTAAGATGACCCCTCGAATTTCACCCTCTCAGGAAAACGGAATGACCGCCATTGCCCCAGAGATTTTCAAGGCCTACGACATCCGGGGCATCGTCGACAAGTCGCTGACCATTGCGACTGCCGCAGCCATCGGCCGCGCCCTGGGCAGCGCGGCCCGCCAGCAGAACATCCCGGCCATCGTCGTCGGCCGCGACGGCCGCCTGTCCGGGCCGGCGCTCGTCAAGGCGCTCAGCCAAGGCATCACGGCCACCGGCGTCGATGTCATCGACATCGGCCTGGCGCCGACGCCCGTCATCTATTTCGCCGCCCATGAACTGGGCACGCAAAGCTGCGTCGCGGTCACCGGCAGCCACAATCCGCCCGACTACAATGGTTTCAAGATGGTGCTGGGCGGCCAGACTTTGTATGGCGAAATGATCCAGGACCTGCGCCGCCGTATTGCCAGCGCCGACTTTTATGCAGGCCGCGGCAGGATCAAAAAAGCCGCTGTGCGCCAGGCCTACCTCGACCGCATCGTCGGCGACGTCAAGGTTACCCGGCCGATGAAACTCGTCGTCGATTGCGGCAACGGCGTGGCCGGCGGCATCGCGCCGGAACTGTTCCGCCGCATGGGCTGCGAAGTGATCGAACTGTTCTGCAAGGTCGATGGCAGCTTTCCCAACCATCACCCCGACCCGTCCAAGCCGGAAAACCTGCGCGACGTACAGCGCGTGCTGCGTGAAACGGATGCCGAACTCGGCCTGGCCTTCGACGGCGACGGCGACCGTCTCGGTGTCGTCACCAAGGATGGCGAGATCATCTACCCCGACCGGCAACTGATGTTGTTCGCCGCCGACGTGCTCGCCCGCAACCCCGGCGCGCAAATCATCTATGACGTGAAGTGCTCGCGCTGGGTGGCCGAGTCGATCAGATATCAGGGTGGCCGGCCGCTGATGTGGAACACCGGGCACGCGCTGGTCAAGACCAAACTCAAGGAAACCGGCGCCCTGCTCGCCGGCGAGATGAGCGGCCACATGTTCTTCAAGGAACGCTGGTATGGCTTCGACGACGGCCTGTATGCCGGCGCGCGCCTGCTGGAGATCGTGTCGCGCTGGCCGGATGCCGCCTGGCCGCTCAAAAACCTGCCCAACGCGCTGGCCACGCCGGAACTCAATCTCAAGATGCGGGAAGGCGAGCCGCATGCGCTCGTCGCCAAACTGCAAACCGACGGCAAGTTCCCCACCGCCCGCGAACTCATCACGATTGATGGGGTACGCGCCGAATATGCCGACGGATTTGGCCTGGCGCGCGCCTCGAATACCACGCCGGTGATCGTGCTGCGCTTCGAAGCCGACAACCCGGGCGCGCTGGCCCGCATTCAAAGCGAATTCAAAACCGCGCTGGAATCCGTCTGGCCGGGACTCAGTGCAGAATTTGACCATGCCCACTGAAGAGATTTTCATCGGCCGCCAGCCGATTCTCGACCGCGGCCAGCAACTGGTGGCCTACGAACTGCTGTTCAGGAGCGGCAGCAAGCACAACAGCGCCAACATCGAGGACAACCTGGGCGCCACTGCCAGCGTCATCAACCACGCCTTCGCCGAATTCGGCATCGAGCAGGCGCTCGGCCCCTACAAGGGCTTCATCAATTGCGACGAAAGCCTGCTGCTGTCCGACATGATTGAAATTCTGCCCGCCGACAAGATCGTGCTGGAGGTGATGGAAAGCGTCGAAGTCACGCCACTCCTCGTCGCGCGCTGCGGCGACCTCAAGGCGCGCGGCTTCACCCTGGCGCTCGACGATTTCGTTCATTTCGAGGATAAATGGAAACCGCTGCTCGACCTCATCGAGATCGTCAAGGTCGACCTGATCGCCCTGAGTCAGGAACAACTGGGCACGGTCACCAACGCACTGCAACGCTGGCCGCTTACCCTGCTGGCCGAAAAGGTCGAGAGCCGTGAGCAGGCGGAACACTGCCATCAACTCGGTTACCACCTGTTCCAGGGCTATTACTTCGCCAAACCCGCCATCATTGTCGGCAAAAAACTATGCCAGTCGCAACTGGCGCTGATGCGCCTCCTCGGGCTGGTGCTGGAAGACGTCGCAACGCCGCTGCTCGAAGGGATATTCAAGCAGGAACCCGGGCTGGCGGTGAATCTGCTGCGGCTGACCAACTCGGTGGCCACCGGCGTACGCGTCCGGGTCACCAGCCTGCGCCATGCCATCACCGTGCTTGGCCGGCGCCAGTTGCAGCGTTGGCTGCAACTCTTGCTCTTCACCAATCCGGCGGGCGACAGTCAGGTCGCCAACCCACTGCTCCTGTTGGCGGCAACGCGCGGCCGCTTTCTCGAACTGCTGGCGGGAAAATTAAAGTCCGGGGTGCACGAATTCGAGGATCACGCCTTCATGATCGGCATCATGTCGCTAATGCCCGTGCTGATGAATGTGCCGCTCGAAGAAATCCTCAAGGGCATCCAGGTCTCCGCTGATGTGCAGGAAGCGCTCGAACACCGCAGCGGCCAGCTCGGCATCATGTTGCACCTGGCCGAGGCGCTCGAAGCGGAGGATGGCGAAATCTGCCGTCTGCTGACCGCGCAACTGCCCGGCGCCGACCACAGGATGGTGAACACCTGCCTGACCCAGGCGCTGGCCTGGGCCGGCAACATCGGGCGGGAACAATAGCCCGGCGCAAACGCTGCGTTTTTACGTTGGACCTGCGCCGCCCCCGCGCGGCAGGTCGCGAATTTCGCCAACAATGACATCATCGACGACAATCGCCTCGCCCTCGATCACCTGGCCGCTTGGCGGCCGTTGTTCGCGCGGTGGTTGCTCGCGCATGACTTGGCGAATCTTGCGGGTTTTCCACCAGAAATAGCCCCAGAACAGCAGGCCCGCGACAAGCGCTACAGCAAGGATCACCAGCGAGAACATGAACGCCGCGACCAGCACCAACGTGCCGACGACCAGGGTCAGAATTTTTTCCAGCAAGCCGGGGGTCTCTCTGTTAGTCCAGGCATCTTGTTTTCAACGATGACACAGGAGCGTGGGGGAGTAGAATTTGCCACTTGGGCGTCTGTCATTCTTTGCAGTACGCCGCCACGAACCAACCCAAGTTCTTGCTTCTTCACAAGGGTGGTGCCCAGGAGAGGACTCGAACCTCCACGGTGTTACCCGCTAGTACCTGAAACTAGTGCGTCTACCAATTCCGCCACCTGGGCAGGCGTAAGAGGCGCGCATTCTAATGGAAACCAAACGATTGTCAAACAAAACCAAAGCCGCACCGAGCCTGCGCAAGCTCTCTAAAATTCGCGCCGCCGATCCGCTGATCGAACGCGAGCGCGCGAACTACGACCACCCGCTGCCGAGCCGTGAATACATCCTGCAAGTGCTGACCGAGCAGGGGGTACCGGTGGCATTTGAACGCCTCTGCGAACTGCTCGACATTGCCGATTTCGAGCGCGAGCCGTTCAGCCGACGCCTGGGCGCGATGGCGCGCGAGGCCCAGTTGTTGCAAAACCGCCGCAACGACTGGCTGATCCCCGACAAGGCCGATCTGCTGAAGGGCCGCGTGCAGGGACATCCGGACGGTTTCGGCTTCCTCGTGCGCGAAGATAAAGGGCCCGATCTCTTCCTCTCCGAGAAGGAGATGGCCAAGGCGCTGCATGGCGACCATGTGATCGCGCGCATCGTCGGCATGGATCGCAAGGGGCGGCCGGAAGGCAAGATCGTCGAGGTCACCGAACGCGCCAACCGGCAGGTCGTCGGTCGCGTCTTCGAGGAACACGGCGTGTATTACGTCGTCGCCGAGAACAAGCGCATCAGCCAGGACATCCTGATCGCCCCGCCCGAAAAAGGCGACCGGAAAGCGCTCCGGCCGAAGGCCGGCCAGGTGGTGATGATCGAGATCATCGAACAGCCATCGAAGCAATCGCAGCCGATTGGCCGCGTCATCGAAATTCTCGGCAACTACGCCGACCCCGGCATGGAAATCGAGATCGCCCTGCGCAAGCATGAGCTGCCTTTCGAGTTCTCGAAAGACGCGCTGGCGGAAACGAAGAAGATCCCTGATGCCGTGCGCAAATCCGACTGGAAGGGTCGCGAGGACCTGACGCAACTGCCGCTCGTCACCATCGACGGCGAGACGGCGAAGGACTTCGACGACGCCGTGTATTGCGAACGGCAAGGCAAGGGCTACCGCCTCATTGTGGCAATTGCCGACGTTTCGCACTACGTCGCCGACGGTAGCGCACTCGACAAAGAATCACAGGAACGCGGCAATTCGGTGTATTTCCCGCGCCGCGTGATACCGATGCTGCCCGAGAAACTCTCCAACGGCCTGTGTTCGCTGAACCCGCAGGTCGAACGCCTGTGCATGGTCTGCGACATGGATGTCTCCGCCACCGGCGCGATCAAGCAATATCGCTTCTATGCGGCGGTGATCTGGTCGCATGCGCGGCTGACCTATACCGAAGTCGCGGCGGCACTGTACGACAAGGATGCGGCGGCACTGGAGAAGATCGGCGCCCTGTTGCCATTCCTCGAAAACCTCGACGCGCTCTACCGCGTGCTGGCGAAGGCGCGCTCGAAGCGCGGCGCCATCGACTTCGAGACGGTCGAGACGCGCATGGTCTTCGACGACCTCGGCAAGATCCTCCGCATCGAACCCTACGAGCGCAACGACGCGCATCGCGTGATCGAGGAATGCATGCTCGCCGCCAACGTCTGCGCCTCGGACTTCCTCAAGGAACGCGAACATCCGGCGCTGTACCGCGTCCATGAAGGGCCGACGCCCGAACGGCTTGTCAAGCTGCGCGACTTCCTCGGCACATTTGGACTACAGCTCGCGGGCGGCGATGAACCACACGCCAAGGACTACGCGGCACTGATCGACAAGATCGCCGGCCGGCCGGACAAGCAACTGCTGCAGACCGTGATGCTGCGCTCGCTGCGCCAGGCGATCTACAGCCCGGACAACGTCGGCCATTTCGGCCTCGCTTACGAGAGCTACACGCACTTCACCTCGCCGATCCGCCGCTACCCCGACCTCCTGATCCACCGCGCCATAAAGTCGGCGCTGGCGGGACGGCGTTACGACACTTTGAACTGGGAGCAGGTCGGCCTCGCCTGCTCGGCCACCGAACGCCGCGCCGACGATGCGACGCGCGACGTCGATGCCTGGCTCAAGTGCTGGTACATGCAGGATCGCATCGGCGAGGTGTTCGCCGGCAGCATCTCGTCGGTGGTGCCCTTCGGCATCTTCGTCGCGCTCGACACGGTATTCGTCGAAGGCCTCGTGCATGTCTCCGACCTCGGCCGCGATTATTTCCACTTCGACGAGAAGCAGCACGCGATGGTCGGCGAACGCACCGGCAAACGCTACCGCCTCTCCGACCGCGTGCGCGTGCAACTGGTGCGTGTCGACCTCGACCAGAACAAGATCGACTTCCGCCTCGCGGAGGAATGATGGACTATGCATATTTGCAGGCGGCGCGGACCACCCGCGAAGCCTTGCGCTGCGGCATGCGCGACCGCGCCGAACAGTTCCAGATCTGGCTCATGGAAGGCCAGCTTGCCCGGGTGACCGAGGTGGTCAAGCGCCAGCCGGCGGCGCTCGCCGACCTCTTGCCGATCATCGCCAATCCGGAGGCCGGCATCAACGCGCGCATCGGCGCCAGCGCGGTATTCGAAGGCCATGCGGCCAGCCCTGCCTTGCAGGCGCTGACGTCCGCGCTCGGCATGCTGGCCGGCCATGGCGACCACCGCGTGCGTGCCGATGCCTGTTACATTCTCGGACTGACCGGCACCCGGAATGCCATCCGGTTTCTCGAGCCACGCCTGACCGACCCGGATGCCGAGGTCCGGGAAATCGCCGCCGAAAGCCTGAATGAATTACAAAAGACGGAGGAGCAAACATCATGACGACCATCGACGAACTCAAACGCCGTTTCACCAGCGCCGACTTTTTATCCTTTGTCGAAAAGGCCCCCGGCTTCATCGCCATCGAGGTGAAGACGGCCTTCTCGACCGCCACCATCGCCCTCCAGGGCGCCCATGTGACGTCCTGGCAGCCCAAGGGCCAGAAACCCGTGATTTGGTTGTCGAAGGCGGCAAAATTTGCGCCGGGCAAGTCGATCCGCGGCGGCGTGCCGATCTGCTGGCCGTGGTTCGGCCCGCATGCCAGCGAGGCTGGCTATCCCGGCCATGGCTTTGCACGCACGATCCCGTGGAAACTGCTTGAGGCGCAAAAACTGCCGGACGGCCGCGCGCGGCTCCTCTTCGAGCCGGCAATGAACGACGCGGCGCGCGCCCAGTGGCCGCATGCCTCGACCATGAGATACGGCGTCATGATCGGCCAGGAACTCGTCCTCGCGCTGGCCACCAAGAACACCGGCAGCGTGCCTTTCCAGCTTGGCCAGGCGCTGCATACCTATTTCCAGATCGGCGACATCGGCCAGACCAGCATTGCCGGACTGGACGGCTGCACCTACATCGACAAGGTTGCCAAAGCCACGCGCAAGAAACAAAAAGGCGCGGTGACGTTCAACGGCGAAATGGACCGCGTCTATCTCGGCACCGCCGGCTGCTGCGGCATCATCGATCCGGCATTGAAGCGCACCATCCTCATCACCAGCACCGGCAGCCGGTCGACCGTCGTCTGGAATCCCGGCGCGGAGAAGGCCGCCAAGATGGGCGACTTCGGCCGCCAGGGCGAGAACAACATGGTCTGCGTCGAAACCGCGAACGCGGCCGACGACGTCATCACCCTGGCGCCGGGTGAAACGCACCGCATGACCGCGCAGTACCGTGTTCTGAGAAATGGCTGAAGAGACGCGCCTGATCCACGGCTTTCACGCCGTCACCGCCAAGCTGCGCCAGGATGCCGCAGGGGTGCGCGAAATCCATCTGGCGGCCGGGCGGCAGGACAGCCGCGCCCGCGACCTCGTCAAGCTGGCGGGGGAGCGCGGCGTGCGTATCGTCAGCGTCGATCCGGCGCGTCTCGATGCCATGGCGAAGGGGGCGAGCCACCAGGGCGTGGTGGCCAGCGTGGCCGCGCAGCAACGCTATGTGACGCTCGACGATGTACTGGACAATCTTGCCGAACCGGCGCTGCTGCTGGTGCTCGACGGCGTCACCGACCCGCACAACCTGGGCGCCTGCCTGCGCGTCGCCGACGCGGCCGGCGCGCATGCCGTGGTGGCGCCGAAGGATCGCGCCTGCGGCCTCAATGCCACGGCGATCAAGGTGGCGAGCGGCGCGGCCGATACGGTGCCCTACATCGTGGTGACCAATCTCGCCCGTTCCCTGCGCGAGATCAAGGAACGCGGCATCTGGACCATCGGCGCGGCGGGCGAGGCCAGCAAGGACCTGTATGCCATCGAACAGAAGGGCGCGCTGGCCTGGGTGCTCGGCGCCGAGGGTGAGGGCCTGCGACGCCTGACGCGCGATACCTGCGACGAACTGGCGAAAATCCCGATGTACGGCTCGGTCGAAAGCCTCAATGTGTCGGTAGCCTCGGGGATCTGTCTGTTCGAGGCGCGCCGCCAGCGGAGGTAGACCCGCCCTTTCCGTTCTCCCCGCGCGTTGCGGTGACGGTTGACGCGTTGCGCTCAGGTGATCAATATCATTTCGGCTGCCGGCATCGGTCTGGCGAACAGATAGCCTTGGCCGTAATCGCAGCCCGCCACTTTCAGCATCTCGCATTGCTCCAACGTTTCAACGCCCTCGGCGATTACCTTGAGACCGAGCTTGTGGGCCATGACGATGATGGCTTCGACAATGGCCTGATCGCCACGATCGGCAGCCATTTCGCGCACGAAGGTCTGATCGATCTTGAGGAAGTCGAGGGGGAACTTTTTCAGGTAAGACATCGCCGAGTAGCCGGTGCCGAAATCGTCGAGAGAAATCCGGAAACCTGCGGCGCGGAATTTCATCAGCTTATCCGCGATTTCTGGCCGGTCGTCAAGCAACACGCCTTCGGTGATCTCGATGGCGATGCAGCTGGCCGGCAGGCCGATTTCTTGCAGGTAATCAATCCAGGTTTCGTGCGTATTACCAGAGAAAAACTGGCGCGGCGACTTGTTGACGCTGATCTGGATCAGCGCGTCATCGGTTGCCTTCAGCAACCCCGCGTCGTACCAGCGTTTGGCCGTGCGTGCCGCTTCCTTGAACACCCAGTCGCCGATCTCATTGATGAGGCCGATTTCCTCGGCGATCGGAATGAAGTGCGCCGGGCCGACCATGCCGTGCGTGGGATGACGCCAGCGCAACAGCGCTTCGGCCTTGAAAATGCGCCCCGTGGCCAGTTCCACGATCGGCTGCAAATACACTTCAAGCTGGTCGGCGGTGATGGCGTTGCGCAAATCGTTACTGAACAATATCCGTGTTTGTGCGGCTACCTGCATTGCCGCCGTGAAATAACTGAAGCGATTGCGGCCCTGCGCCTTGGCCGCATACATGGCCTGGTCGGCATTTATCAGCAGGGCTTCGACGTTATCGGCGTCGCCCGGAAAAATCGTGATGCCGATGCTGGCGGTTACGAAGACCGACTCCGAGTCGAGCACAAAGGGCTTCACCAGTGCCAGGAGAATTTCTTGGGCGACCTTGCTGACACAGTCGTTGTCGGCGAGGTCGGACATGATGACCGTGAATTCGTCACCACCAAGACGCGCCACGGTATCGGTGGCGCGCACGCAGTCGCGGATGCGGTGCGCCGCCTCGATCAGCAAAAGATCGCCGGTATGGTGGCCGAGGGCATCGTTTACTTCCTTGAAGCGGTCGAGGTCGACGAACAACAACGCGACATGCAGGTTCGCGCGCTGCGCCTTCTTGACTTCCTGCCGCAGGCGGTCCAGGAACAGGCGGCGGTTGGGCAATTCGGTGAGGGAATCGTAGTTGGCCTGCCGCCAGATGGTTTCCTCAGTGCGCTTTTTTTCTGTGATGTCGCAAAACATGGCGATGCGCCGCAGCACTTTGCCATTGCCGTCGTAGAGGGTATTGATCGCCAGCTGTTCTGGATATTCCTCGCCGTTTTTGCGCCGATTCCATATCTCACCCTGCCAGCAGCCGGTCGTTTCCAGGGCGTGCCACATCTCCTGGTAAAAAGGCAGTTCATGCCGGCCGCTTTTCAGCAGCCGCGTGTCCTGGCCGATGGCTTCGTGCGCGGTGTAGCCGGTTACGTGCGTGAAGGCCGGATTGATGGCGATAATGCGGTTATCGGCATCCGCTACCGTGATCGCTTCGCCGATGGCCTGATGCACCGAGGCGGCGATCTGTAGTTCGTTTTCGGTGCGCTTGCGCTCTATGCTAAGTCCGGCCAGTTGGGCTGCTTCGCGCATCAACTCGATATCGCTGCCGTCAGGGGTGGCCGGGGGTTCCCAGTAAAAGGCGAAAACGCCGAGCACCGTGCCGTTCATGGCAAGGATCGGTTCCGACCAACACGATACCTGCTTGCCCGCTAATGACGGTGGCCGACAAACAACGCAGGAAGGATGGGCGTCGATGTCGTCGATGACCAGGCGCTTGCCGCGACTCGCCGCCGTCGCGCAGGCGGCGCAACCAGCGTCGCCGAAGACGCGATCCGGTCGGTCCGGGGTCGCGCCATAAATCAGTTGCTGGCCGGCCTCATCCAGCACCAGGATGGAGCAAGACATACCGCGGGTCTGGCGCTCGGCACCCTCGGCGATAAGACGGAGTATCTCCGGTAAAGTGGCATCCCCGGCAAGCTGGCCAGTGACCTCACTGCGGGTGCGCTGCCGCTCCTCGCCGCGCTTGCGCACGGTGATTTCAAGATTGTTGCCCAGATATCCGGTGATCTCTCCCTGCGGGTTGCGCAAGGCGACGGCATTGCCGTTCACCCAGCTGAGCTTGCCGTCGGGACGCAGGAAACGATAGTCCATGGACCAGTCACTGTCGGGCGACAGCGGCTTGCGCCAGATGGCTGCGACGGCATCCCGGTCGTCCGGATGGATCGTCCGGGTCCACCCCTCACCAGCGGCGGCGGCGGCGGAAAGACCGGCGATTTCGCACCAGCGCGGGTTCACAAAAAGACAATTGCCGGCGGTGTCTATCTGGTAGATGCCTACGGGCGCATGGGTGGCCAACGTGCGGAAGCGTTCCTCGCTTTCCCTGAGTTCGGCTACCCTCTCCCTGATTTTCGTTTCCAGCAACGCTTGATTGGATTCGAGCTGGCGGCGCTGACGGTACAGCTCGCAGAAGACTTTAACCTTGCTCTGGAGGATGTGGGGTTCAAAGGGTTTGATCAGGTAATCGACCGCGCCCAGTTCATAACCCTTGAACTGCTGATGGAGATCCTTCATCCCGGCCGTGACGAAGATGATGGGGAGGTGCCGCGTCTTGGGGTTGGAGCGCATCAGTTCGGCCGTCTCGAACCCGTCCATGCCGGGCATCTGCACGTCGAGCAGCACCAGCGCAAAATCCTGTTTCAGGGTATGGCGTAGCGCATCGTTGCCCGATATGGCAGTAACCAGATCGAGCTCCTGGTCGTCCAGCACCGCCTTGAGCGCCACCAGGTTTTCCGGGCGGTCGTCGACCAGCAGCAGCGCCACGTTCTCAGTCATCGGTCCTCCTGTCGTGCGGCCAGGTGGCGCGGCGCCAGTGTTTGCAACAGAACCGCCATGCCGTCCAGGGATACGACATGGTCCACCTCGGTCGCTGCCAGGGCGGAATCCGGCATTTGCCGGGCTTCGGCGTCCGCCGGATCCTGGACGATAGCGATGCCGCCTTTTTGCTTGATGGTCCTTAATCCCCGACTGCCGTCGAAATTGGCTCCGGTCAGGACAATGCCGATCAAGCTTGGCCCGAAGACTGCGGCCGCCGACTCGAACAGAACATCGACCGAGGGCCGGGCAAAATTCACATGGGGGTCTGCGGAAAGCGACAAAAAGCCTCCTTGTTCCACCAGCAGATGGTAGTTGGCAGGCGCTAGGTAAGCCATACCGGGAAGAATTTCGTCCTGGTCGTCAGCTTCCTTCACGCGCAAGGCGCAGCGCACATCGAGCAGTTTCGCCAAGCCACTGCCCGCCTCCGGACCGATGTGCTGCACAATCAGGATGGGCAGAGGGAAATCCGCCGGCAATTGACCGAGCAGCTTTTGCAGCGCGTGCACCCCCCCGGTCGAGACGCCGACGACCACTGCCTGGGAGGTCCGCGCGACAGTCTCCCGGGGCAACCCCTGTTGCCGTGGCATGGCGTTCGTGGTGCTAGCCATAACGCTTCTGGTAGATACGCAAGGTGGGCACCAGTTCCTCATAGCGCTCCCATATTTTCTTTTTCTCAAGGGCTTCCTTGAGACCGAGACAAAGGAATCCTCCCGGCAGCAGACTGCTGTCGAAAAGGTGCAGACAGCGCTCCTTGAGGGGGGCCTTGAAATAGATCATGACGTTGCGGCACAGCACCATGTTCATTTCGCCGAACTCGCCGTCGGCGGCCAGGTTGTGCGGGGCGAAGACGATGTTTTTTTTCAGGGCGGCCAACAGGATGGCACGATCATAGCGGGCCGTGTAGTAATCGGCAAAGGAGGCGTTGCCGCCGCTTTTCTGGTAGTTGCGCGTGAACCGCTGCATCTCCGTGATCGGCAGCACGCCTTCGCTGGCTTTTTTCAGCACCGTTTCGTTTATGTCTGTAGCATAAATGCGGTAGCGGCCCGCCATGCCCTCTTCGTTCAGGAGGATCGCCATTGAATAGGCTTCCTCGCCGGTGGCGCAGCCGGCGTGCCAGATCTTGATGAAGGGATAGGTCTTGAGAAAAGGCACGACCTGCTCCCGCACTGCTCTGAAGAATGGCGGGTCGCGGAACATTTCGGTGACATTGACGGTGATGCCCCGCAGCAGCGACTCGAAGACGTCGCGGTCGCGTAGCAGCCGCGCCTGAGCCTGCGAAAAGGTATCGAATTCAGACTCGGCCAGCCAGTGAGTCAGCCGGCGCTTGATCGAGGCGGCGGCATAGTCGCGAAAATCGTAGCCGTAAACCTGCTGCATTCCTTCCAGCAGGAGGCGGATTTCCACGTCTTCCACTTCATCGGGTTTCATCGTCGTCGCACTAGACGTGCTGGAAGATCCAGACGCGGATCAGCGACAGCAGCTTGTCCACCTCGATTGGCTTGGCGATGTAGTCACTCGCTCCCGCAGCCATGCACTTTTCATGATCACCGCGTAACGCCTTGGCCGTCATGGCGATGATGGGGATATTTACCAGCCGGGGATTCTTGCGGATTTCGCGCATGGCGGTGTAGCCATCCATTTCCGGCATCATGATGTCCATCAATATTATGCCAACATCCTGGTGCTCCTCAAGCCGGGCGAGCGCTTCCTTGCCGTTTTCAGCCTCGATCACCACCATGTTTTTCTCCCCCAGGAGGCTGGAGAGCGAAAATATGTTGCGCATGTCGTCATCCACCAGTAGCACTTTCCTGCCCTCCAGCATCGCCTCCTTGTCGATGGCGGTGCGGATCATGCGCTGTTTGTTCGGGTGGAGGTTACTCTCCACCAGATGGAGAAACAGGGTGACTTCGTTGAGCAGTCGTTCAGGACTCTTGGCGCCCTTGATAATGATGCTCTCGGCGTAACGCCGCAGCTTGCGCTCATCCGCGTGGCTCAGGTCGCGGCCGGAGTGGATGATGACCGGAATCCGCCGCGCCCGCGCCATGCTCTGCATGTATTCGAGGAGATCGAAACCTGACATGTCGGCAAGGCCCAGGTCGAGCACCATGCAATCGAATGGCTCGGCGGCCAGCATATTGATAGCCTCTTTCCCGGTTACCGCCACCGCGATATCGACGCCGCCTTCTTCCAGCAGGGCGACCATGCTTTTCGCCTCGTCCGCGTTGTCTTCGACGATGAGCAGTTTCCTCACCGACTTGGCGAGCGAACCTTCTATGAGCTGGAGCACATTGTTAAGTTGTTCCATGGTCACGGGCTTGGTGGCAAATCCGATCGCGCCCATGGCCATCGCCTTCTGCCGGTCGTCCAGGCAGGTGATGAAATGGACCGGAATGTGGCGCGTGCGTGGATTGTCCTTGAGGCTGCGCATCACACCCCAACCGTCTATGTGGGGCAGCATCACATCGAGGAGGATGGCGCTCGGCAGAAAGCGCCTGGCCATGGCGAGGCCGCTTTCCCCGTCTCCGGCGACCAGGGCTTCGAACCCGCGCTCTTTGACCAGACCCTGGAGTATCTTGGCGAAGTTGAGATCGTCCTCGATGATCAGGATGCTTTTCTCGGGCGCCGGCAACCGGGCGCCAGCGTCCGACAAAGGCGCCGCGGAGAACGAGGATTCCCGGCGTTCCTCGCGAGGCGGCGGCGGCGCGACAACCAGTGGCGGTGATGGCTGGAGCAGCGGGCGCAAGGGCGCGGCGGGCACGCCACTGGTTGCGGCTTTCTCGGCCAGGCCATGGGCAGCCGCAAGCGGCATGTAGAGGGTAAACACGCTGCCCTTGCCCGCTTCGCTGCTCATGCGTATCTCGCCGTGCATATGACGGGCCAGCTGGAGCGAAATGGAAAGTCCGAGCCCGGTGCCACCGTACTTGCGACTGATGGATCCGTCCGCCTGCTGGAAGGCATCGAATACCAGCTGCTGTTTCGCTGCGGGAATGCCGATCCCGGTATCGCTGACGATAAAGGCCAGCGTCGGCGTCGGCAACGGGCTTTCCTGATCCACGGGCATGGCGATGCGCAGGCTGACCTCTCCCTGCTCGGTAAATTTCAGGGCATTCGAGAGCAGGTTCTTGAGTATCTGGTGCACCCGCTGCTCGTCACCATCGAAGGTCGCCGGGACGTTGGCAGCGGTCTCCACCCGGAAAACCAGTCCCTTCTGCTCCGCCAGCGGGTTGAACAAGGCGCGCACGGCAGCGCACAGATCCGGCACGGAAATCGCAACGAAATTGAACTGCATTTGACCGGCCTCGATCTTGGACAGGTCGAGGATGTCGTTGATGAGGTTGAGCAGGTCCGTGCCGGCGGAGTGGATGGTGGCGGCAAATTCGATCTGCTTGTCGCTCAGGTTGCCATCCTTGTTCTGCTTCAACAGGCTGGAGAGAATCATCAGGCTGTTGAGCGGGGTGCGCAGTTCGTGCGACATGTTGGCCAGGAATTCCGACTTGTAGGTGCTGACCTGCTCCAGTTCCGCCACTTTCTCCTGCAGGATTTGGCTCGCGGTTTCGATATCCTGATTCTTGAGACGAATATTCTCGCGCTGCTGCTCCAGCAACTGTGCCCGTTCTTCGAGTTCCTCGTTGCTCTGCTGCAGTTCCTCCTGCTGCACCCGGAGTTCCTCGGCTTGCTGTTCGGTTTGCTCGAGGAGTTCGGCCGTCTGGTGGTGCGCGATGCTGG
The DNA here is from genome assembly GCA_030682595.1 of Rhodocyclaceae bacterium. Lineage (GTDB taxonomy): Bacteria > Pseudomonadota > Gammaproteobacteria > Burkholderiales > Rhodocyclaceae > Sulfuricystis. The sequence goes on from JAUXNZ010000299.1 coordinate 14,532, forward strand.
CATCGATGGCGATGGCGATTCCTTCCTTCGCCAATTCCAGAAACTTCACCTCGGTGTCGGTGAATTCGCGGAAGGTGCCGATCTCGATTACGCCCACCAACCGGTTGCCATGCAGCAATGGAATAGCGACGACGATTTTCGGCACGGCTTTGCCCAAGGCGGAACCGATCGGCATGTAGTCGGCCGGCACGTCGTTCAGGAAGATGATCTTCTGTTCCCGCGCCGCCTGGCCGATCAC
>JAUXNZ010000301.1 GCA_030682595.1 Rhodocyclaceae bacterium
CTGCCCGAGGCGGTGCTCAACTATCTCGCGCGGCTGGGCTGGTCGCATGGCGACGAGGAGATTTTTTCGCTGGAGCAGTTCGTCGCGTGGTTCGACCTCGACCACATCACCGCGTCGTCCGCGCAGTTCAACACCGAAAAACTGAACTGGCTGAATGCCCACTACATCAAGCTGGCCGACGATGCACGGCTGGGCGGGGAAATCGTGCGCCGACTGGTCGAGGAGGGTGTACCGGCCGGCAATGTTCCCGATCCGGCGTTGATCGCCGCGCTCTACAAGGATCGCGTCGTCAACCTCAACGAACTGGCCGACTGCGCGCATCCGTTCTATGCGTCAGTGCAAGCCTCCGAAGAAATGACGGCGCAACACCTGACTGCTCCGGCGCGGGCCGCACTGGCTGACTTACGCGGCCGTCTGGCGAAGGTGGAGTGGGTTTCCGCTGAACTGGCAAAAGCGCTAAAAGAAACCCTGACCGCCACCGGCCTCAAAATGCCGCAAGTGGCGATCCCCCTGCGCGTGGCCCTGCTGGGTCAACCGCAAAGCCCGGCCATCGACCGCGTACTGGCGGTGCTGGGCCGGGAAGAAACCTTGCGGCGACTGGAAAAGATTTAAGGAAGGATGGAATTGAGGCTGATCAGCTTTTTCTCGGCTGCTCAGTTGTATGCAACCGGGGTGGGGGCGTTATCACCGACCAGGCCACCGTTCTCGACCCGTACGCGATCACCGATGCGCCAGGCGGGAACCGTGTCCTGCGTCAGCGTCCGCAGCGAACCATCATTCATGCGCACGCTGATTTCATAACGTATGGTTTTCTTCTGGTTCTTTTCAACCTGGTGACCGGCATACGCCCCGCCGGCGGCGCCTGCCACGGTGGCGATTTTCTTACCGGTGCCGCCGCCAACCTGATGGCCGAGGATGCCGCCGATGACGCCACCGGCCACGGCGCCAAGACCACTGCCTTCGCCTGCCTGGGTCACTTCGCGCACGTTATCGATGATGCCGCAATTCAGGCAGGGTGCGGGTGGAGCGACAGCCTTGACCGGAGCCGGTACGACGGGTGCCTGGGCGATTTCCCTGGAAGGTGCGGGTGCCGAGCTGGGTGCGGCGGGCTGGGCAAGCTTGGCAACTGGTTTGGGTGCCGGCTTGACCGCAGGCTTCTCTGCCGTTTTATCGGTCGGCGCAGCTTCATTGGCCATTTGCGGTTGGGTCTGGGCCAAAGTCGGCGCTGGCGGGACGGCGCCAGCAGTAACGGTTTCGGCAGTCGCCGCCTTGCCGGTCGGCAGATAGCCCGTCATGGCGGCGATGCCGGTCAGTGACAGCAGGGTCACGGCGACAGCGGCGACGGCGACGAGCGGGTGCAGGCGGGAAGTGGGGGTTGTAGTGGTCATGTTGTCCTCGCGGATGATGTAATGGGTTATGGCGGGGTTACAGCGCGAATAACGCTCCCCCCTCCCCAGGGTGGACAGATGAAACAGACCGTTACAAAGTCCCCTTCCAGGTAAACCGGGCCGGATCGACGGCGGCGGCGAGTTCGGCTTCGATGGGTAGCGGCTCGCCGTTGATCTGACTGGCCAGCAATTCCGCCATCAGCGGTGCCCAGACGAAGCCGCGCGCGCCATAACCGCTGGCGACATGCAGTCCCGGCCAGCGCGGCCATTCGACGTGCGCGGCCGGGCGCGGCGCGCAACTCGCCAGGGGCAGGGCGCCGACCATGGGGAGCTTGTCCGGGGAAACGGGTCGCAGGCCGACGCGGCCGGCGAGCTGGGCAGCAGTGAAGTGGTCGGCCAGTTCGGGCAGCATGGCGGCCAGCCGGGCGAGGTTGGATTGATGGTCTGCGACGTGTATTGCCGTGTCGTGGCTGCGCTGGAAAGTGGCGCCGAGGCTGGCATAACCCTCGTGTGGCGGGGCGATGTAGCCCTCGCGGCAGACGACGCAGCGCGGCAGATCGCCACGGTCGGATACCGGCAGATGGCTCGTCTGGCCGCGAAAGCAGCGTAGCGGCAGGTGGGCGGATTGTTCCAGGGTGCGCAGGCCGTGGGCGTGGGCGAGGATGACCGTCGGGCCGTCCCACTGAGCTTTACCGGTGCTGTCTTGCAGTTGCCAGCCCTGTGCCGAGGGGGCGAGCGCGGCAATTTCGGTCGCGGGGCGGAAGCTCACGTTTGCAGCGGCAGCGGCCAGCAGTGCCTGGCAAAGCGACTGCGGCGACAGCCAGCCGGCCTGGGGAAACCACCAGCCGCCGTCGCTGACCGGCGTGCCGGCAAGTCGGCTGGCCGCATCGGCATCGAGGTATTGGACGAACTCTGCCGGCAGTTGCTGGTTGGCGACGATGGCCTGCTGCTTTTTGGCGTGGTCGGCGTGGCGAGCGATCTGGAACACGCCGCAGTTGTCCCACGTCACCGGGTGGCCCGCCTGGGCCAGTGTGGCGAGCTGCCGCAACACATACAGGTAGGCGACCCGGTTGAGGCGGGAGAGCCGGGTTGCATCGACGGACAGCACCGGCAACATGACAGCCTGGCGATTGCCAGAGGTTTCCGCGGCCGGCCCGTCACGGCGGTCGAACAGCGTGACTTCCCAGCCGCGCTCTGCCAGCCGCTCGGCGCAACTGACGCCGGCGATGCCGGCGCCGATGATGGCGGCGCGGCGCCCGGCGGTCGGCGTGGAGTGAGCGGGTTCAGCTGGATCAGCGAGCCAGTCGAGGTCTTCCCGCAGCGCGACGGAGCTTTGCTCCGCGGGCGACAAGCCGTCGAGGATGAAGGCATCGAAGCGGCCTTCGATGCGCGGAACCACCGTGCGGATGTCGCCAATGACCAGCGTCAATGACACCCGGCCGCCGTCGAAATGCAGGCGGTGAAAGCCGGTGACGCTGCCGGGCCAGGCGGCACAGAGCTGCGCGGATAGAGCGACAGATTGCGCTTGCGTCAGCCGGGCAAGTTCGTCACGGCGCGGCGGTGCCGCGTCGACGCAAAAATAGTGCAGTCGCCGCGGTCGTTCCGGATCGTCGCGCCAGGCCCGCCAGGTCGCCAGAAAATTGGCGCCGCCGCCGCAGCCGGCCTCCAGGATGGCGAATGAATCCCGCCCCGCCCAGCGCGGCGGTGGCGGAGCATTGGTCACTCTTCCACTATTCCGAGCGCATTTGCGGGAAGAGGATGACATCCCGGATCGACGGCGAATTGGTCAGCAGCATCACCAGCCGGTCGATGCCGATGCCGCAGCCGCCGGTGGGCGGCAGGCCGTATTCCAGCGCGCGGATGTAGTCGGCGTCGTAGAACATGGCTTCCTCGTCGCCGGCTTCCTTGGCCTTGGATTGTTCCAGGAAGCGCGCGGCCTGGTCTTCGGGGTCGTTCAATTCCGAGAAACCATTGGCGATTTCGCGGCCGACGATATACAGCTCGAAGCGCTCGGTGATGTCCGGGTTCGCATCCGAGCGACGCGCCAGCGGCGAGACTTCGGTGGGGTAGTCGATGATGTAGGTCGGCTCCCACAGTTCGGCTTCGGTGGTTTCCTCGAAGAGTTGCATCTGCAAGGTGCCCAGACCGGCCAGCGGTTTCACCGCTACCTTGAGGTCGGCGAGTTTCTGGCGCAGCCAGCCGGCATCATTCAACATCGTCAGGTTGTAGCCGGGGTGGTAGTAGTGGATCGCCTCGACCGTGGTCATGCGGGCGAAGGGCTTGGACAGGTCGAGGGTGCGGCCCTGATAGTCGAAGGTCTCGGCACCGAGCGCCTCGCGCGCGGCGTGGCGGATCAGGCCTTCGGTAAAGTTCATCAGGCTTTGATAATCGGCATAGGCTTCGTAAAACTCCATCATCGTGAATTCGGGGTTGTGGCGCGGCGAGAGGCCTTCGTTGCGGAAGTTGCGGTTGATCTCGAACACCCGCTCGAAGCCGCCGACCACCAGCCGTTTCAGATACAGCTCCGGCGCGATGCGCAGGAACAGTTCCATGTCAAGGGCATTGTGATGGGTGGTGAAGGGCTTGGCCGACGCGCCGCCGGCGATGGGATGCATCATCGGCGTTTCGACTTCGAGGAAGCCGTGGCCGTTCATGTAGTTGCGCACCGACTGCACCAGCCGGCTGCGGGCGACAAAAGTGAAGCGCGTATCCGCGTTGGTGATCAGGTCGAGATAACGCTGGCGATACTTCTGCTCGACATCGCTGAGGCCGTGGAATTTTTCCGGTAGCGGGCGCAGGCATTTCGACAGCAGGCGAATTTCCGCACATTGCACGGTGAGCTCGCCGGTCTTGGTCTTGAACAGGGTGCCGACCGCGCCGACGATGTCGCCCAGATCCCATTTCTTGAAGTCGTCATGCACTTCAATGCCGACGCCATCGTTGTTGAGGTAAAGCTGGATGCGACCCGACAAATCCTGGATCGTCGCGAAACTTGCCTTGCCCATCACACGCTTCAGCATGATGC
>JAUXNZ010000308.1 GCA_030682595.1 Rhodocyclaceae bacterium
CTGCCATTATTTCTGCCATTATTTCTGCCATTATTTCTGCCATTATTTCTGCCATTATTTCTGCCATTATTTCTGCCATTATTTCTGCCATTATTTCTGACCATTATTTCTGACCCCATTATTTCTCTCGCCCGGCGCAAACGCTGAGGTGTTCACGGCAGGGCCGCGAGGATTTCGCCCGCGCCCTGGGCGCGCAAGTCGGCGACCAGCGCCAGACCCAGCGCTTCGGGATCGCTGGCCGGCCCGCCGCGCTCGGCGCGCGCGATGCGGGTGCCGTCGGGTGTAGCCACCAACCCGCGCAACCGCAGCTGACCGGCGGTAAATTCCGCATAGGCGCCCAGCGGTACTTCGCAGCTCCCGGCCAGCGCCCGCGAGACCGCTCGTTCGGCGCGTACGCAGGCAGCCGTCGCGGCATCGTTCAAGGGCTGCATCCAGGCAGCCACTTCGGGCCGGTCAGCGCGTGCCTCGATACCCAGCGCCCCCTGCCCGGCGGCGGGCAGCGATGCCTCGGCGGACAGCACGGCACGGATGCGCGCACCCAGGCCGAGGCGCGTCAGGCCAGCTGCCGCCAGAATGATGGCGTCGTACAGCCCTTCATCCAGCTTGCGCAGCCGCGTATCCAGATTGCCGCGCAGGCTGGTCACGGCCAGGTAGGGATGGCTGGCGTGCAATTGCGCTTCGCGGCGCAGGCTGGAAGTGCCGACCACCGCGCCCGGCGGCAGGTCTTCAAGGCAGGCGTATTTGTTCGAGACAAACGCATCGAGCGGCACTTCACGCGGCCCGATAGCCACCAGCGCGAACTCCGCCGCCAGTTGCATCGGCACGTCCTTCATCGAATGCACGGCGATGTCGGCACTCTTGTCGAACAGTGCCGTTTCCAGTTCCTTGACGAACAAACCCTTGCCGCCGACCTTCGCCAGCGGGCGGTCGAGAATCTGGTCGCCGCGCGTCGTCATGCCCAGCAGTTCGACGCGGCACGCTGGGTATAATCCTTGCAAAAGACCACGCACATGTTCCGCCTGCCAGAGGGCCAGGCGCGATTCACGGGTGGCGATAACGATACGCTCGGGATGTGGAATCACTGGGCAATCAACCGAAATGAGAGGCAAACATGAAGAAGAAGGCCGCAACTGCTGCTGAAGCCCCGGCAGCGGCTAAAGCACGGCAATCCGCTCCGCCGGCCAAGCCTGTAGTCGCGACGGATTCTAACATCCAGGACAGCCTCGCCCGCGACAAGGATCTGCCGCTGCTTGATGACATTCGTCTGCTTGGGCGCCTGCTCGGCGATGTCATTCGCGATCAGGAGGGTGAGGCCGTCTTTACTGTCGTCGAACGCATCCGCCTGCTGTCGATCCGCTGCCATCGCGACGACGACACAGCGGCGCGCGACGAGCTGACCGATTTGCTGAACAACCTGCCGCGCGAACAAACCAATCTGGTGGTCCGCGCCTTCAGCTATTTTTCGCATCTCGCCAACATCGCCGAGGACCAGCACCGCCTGCGGCGCGCGCGCGCCTATGCGCTGGCTGGTGCGCAGCCACGCCCGGGCAGCTTCGCCCATGCCGTGGCACGCGCCGACGAACTGGGAATCAACCGCCAGACTATCGCCGATTTTTTCAAGCGCGCCAGGATCAGTCCGGTTCTCACCGCGCACCCCACCGAGGTGCAAAGAAAGAGCATCCTCGATCGCCAGTGGCAGATTGCGCGCCTGCTCGATGTGCGTGACCGCGGCCCCCTGACGCCAGACGAGCTGACGGTCAATGAAGAATCCCTGCGCCGCGCCGTGCTGACCCTCTGGCAGACCAGAATGCTGCGCGCGCTGAAACTCTCGGTGATGGACGAGGTGAAGAATGCCCTCTCCTACTACGACACCACGTTCCTGCGCGAATTGCCGCGCCTGCACAACAGCATTGAAGACGCCGTTGCCAACCTGACCACGCCGGATGCGCAGCTGCCGGCCATTCTCCATCCGGGTTCCTGGATTGGCGGCGATCGCGACGGCAACCCCTTCGTCACCGCCGACATCCTCAGAACGGCACTGAACGCCCAAAGCCGCAAAGCCTTCACCTTCTACCTCGACCAGACCCACCGCCTGGGCAGCGAGTTGTCCGCTTCAGAATTGCTGGTGCGCATCTCGGACGAAATGCACGAATTGGCGGCACGCTCACCGGATCGCAATCCGCACCGTGACGACGAACCCTATCGCCGCGCCATCGCCGGGATCTATGCGCGACTGGCCGCCACGGCGCGGGATCTCGACCACATGGAAGCCTTGCGCCACGCCGTGGCCGACGCGCCGCCCTATGCCGACAGCGCGGCCTTCGCCGCCGACCTCGACATTCTCGATCGTTCGCTGAAGGCCAACAACAGCGCGCTCATGGCACGCGGGCGGCTGCGTCGCTTGCGCCGCGCCGTCGAACTGTTCGGCTTTCACCTCGCGGCGCTCGACCTGCGGCAGAACTCGGAAGTGCACGAACGCACCGTGCACGAACTGTTCGAGACTGCCCGCCCGGGCACGGAATACGCACAACGCAACGAGGCCGGCCGCATCGCCCTGCTGCTCGCCGAACTCGCCACCCCGCGCCTGCTCGCTTCACCGTATTGCACCTACTCTGCGGAAACCACCGCCGAGCTGGACATCTTCCATGCCACGCGTGACATGCACCGCCTGTATGGCAAGGCGGTGATCCAGAACGTCATCATCTCGATGAACAAAAGCGTTTCGGACATCCTCGAAGTGGCGCTGCTGCTCAAGGAGGCCGGCCTGCTGCGGCCGCGCGAAGGCGCGCTCGACGTCAACATCGTGCCGCTGTTCGAAACCATCGGCGACCTCGCCAGCAGCGGCGCAATCATGCAGCAACTGTTCAGTCTGCCGGCCTACCGGCGTTTGCTCGACAGCCGCGGCGACCTGCAGGAAGTCATGCTCGGCTATTCCGACAGCAACAAGGATGGCGGTTTTCTGATGTCGAGCTGGTCGCTGTATCGCGCCGAAGTCGAGTTGGTGGAGGTTTTCAAACGGCACGGCTTGCGGCTGCGGCTGTTCCATGGTCGCGGCGGCACGGTCGGGCGCGGTGGTGGCCCCAGCTATCAGGCCATTCTTGCGCAGCCCGCCGGTGCGGTGCAGGGGACCATCCGCATCACCGAACAAGGCGAAGTCATCGCCTCGAAATACGCCAACCCCGAACTCGGCCGGCGCAACCTCGAAGTGCTGGTGGCCGCTACTTTGGAAGCCACCTTGCTGCCGCACGCCCATGATGACCCGCAACCCGATTGCCTCGCCGCCATGGCCGAGCTGGCCGAGCATTCCTTGCGCGCCTATCGCAATCTGGTTTACGAAACACCGGGATTCGAGCGCTATTTCTGGGAATCGACCGTCATCAGCGAAATTTCCCGTCTCAACATCGGCAGCCGCCCGGCTTCGCGCAAGAAAACCACCGCCATCGAAGACTTGCGCGCGATTCCCTGGGTGTTCTCGTGGTCACAGTGCCGTCTGATGCTGCCCGGCTGGTATGGCTTCGGCTCCGCCTATCGGGCTTTCCTTGAACAGCACGGCCCGGCGGGCCTGGTGCTCCTGCAACGCATGCACAGCGACTGGGGGTTCTTCCGCACCCTGCTGTCGAACATGGACATGGTGCTGGCCAAGACCGACATTGCGCTGGCCGAGCGCTATGCCGGACTGGTACAAGATGCCGAACTACGCGAAGCAATCTTCCCGCGCCTCAAGACGGAATGGCGCGCCACCATCGATGCGCTGCTGGCCATCACCGGCCAGACCAGACTGCTTGAAGGCAATCCGCTGCTGCAGCGGTCGTTGCGCAATCGCTATCCCTACCTCGATCCGCTCAACCACCTGCAGATCGAGTTGCTGCGCCGCCACCGTTCCGGTCCGCCCTGGAGCGATGACGAGCGCGTGCAAAGCGGCATCCACCTGACCATCAACGGTGTATCGGCGGGATTGCGCAACAGCGGGTGAGTAGTCCCGCCCCCTCCCGGCCTCCCCCTCGCGGGGGAGGTGACTGTTGACTCGCTGCGCTCGTTTGTTACGGGGAGCTCCCGTTCATATTTTGGTGCGGATTGCGGCTGGCGCCGCGTGCCGTCTCGCCTTGGGGCGGCCCGGCGGCGAGACTGCTGGTTTTCTCCCCTCGCCCCTTGCGGGAGAGGGGCTGGGGGAGAGGGGGTGCCATCAGAATGCCCTTCACCCGCTTGCGGGAGAAGGGCGGCCCGGCGGCAAGGCTACTGGGGCGTGGGCTGCGGTGGTGACGGGTTTCTCAGCAGCTCTGCGAAAGTCGGCGCTGGCTGGACGGCGTCTGCCCGGATACAACTGCAAGACTTTGTAACGACTGCGGTTTGATGTATGTCGGCCTTTCGGGACTGGCGTTACTTGTGCTGATGACGTTTCATCTGACACCACTCCCGTTTCCCCATTGAAAGGACTACGCCGTGAAGGGCACACTATTACTGACCGCACTGGCTGCCACCTCGGTTTTGCTGGGTGCCTGCACGACTTATCCGGTGCGCGATCCCTATTATGACCAGCCGGTCGTGCGCGTGGCGCCACCGCCGCCGCAGTATGAGTATTACGGCTCTCCGCCAAGCGTCGGTTATGTCTGGATTTCCGGTTACTGGAACTGGGGCGGGGTGCGTTACATCTGGGTACCGGGCCGCTGGGATGCCCCGCGGCCGGGCCATTACTGGGTACCGCACAAATGGGAACGCCAGGGCGACCACTGGCGGCAACATGGCGGCCGCTGGGAGCAGGATTCGCGCATCCGGCAAGAGTACCGCCCCGCCCCGCCCGGCGTACGCCCGCCCGTGCATAACCACCCGCAAGGCCAGGTCATCCAGCGCTCGGAACCCGCGATCATTCAGCGCGTCGATCCACCCGGCCCCACCATCCAGCGGTCTGAACCGGCTGGCCGGGATTTTCGTCGCCATGAGTCCGGCCCGGCCATGCAGCGCCCCGAGCCCGGCCCGGCTTACCAGCCGCCACAGCAGCGCCCGCCGGCGGCGGAACGCAGTGTTGTTCCCGGTCCCGGACATGAACGCGAAAGCCGGCGGCCCCCGGCCGAAGAAGGCGAAGCGCGCTCTGAGCGGAGAAGTGAACCGCGCATCGAACGCGATCACCCGCCCGCACCGGGGCGCGGCAGCGGCCCGCGCACGGAGCGCGATGAGCGGCAACGCGCGAAGCAGGATGGCAACGACGGCCCGCGCCGGCGTGGCCCCGACGAAGAATAAGCTGACGCCGTGAACCGATTCAGGCCAATCCGCCGGCCGGGGTGTTGTTAACTTTCATGGTCGATAGCGCCACCCCCGTGCATGAAATACGCAAAAAGCAACTGACACCCCCCACCCCCAGCCCCCGCCCCGAGGCGGGGGTAAAGTTTGTTCGCTGCGCTCATGGGGTTACCCGGCATCAAATTACGTATTTCACGTTAACCACGACTGCGCGGATGGTTAAGTCGACTTGATTACTCGGGTATCCGTGCTATCAATGGAGTACGTACCCAACAGAGGAGAAGATCATGCTCGACATCAATAAATACGTGAACAATCAGCGACTGGCAGAAGTCGACCCTGACGGCAACATGTTCGGCCTTGAACATTGGTCTCCGCTCGTTGCCGCGCGACTGGCCGAGGCCGAGGGTCTGGTTCTCGAAGATGATCACTGGCTGGTGATTTTCCATTTGCGCCACCACTTCCGCGCCGTCGGCAACACCGCAAGCGCCAGGGAATTGCTGCATGAACTTGAGCACAAGCTGTTCGGCCACGTCGACCGCCGCCGCCTGTTCGAACTGTTTCCGCGTGGTCCGATCGCCCAGGCCAGCCGCATCGCCGGCCTGCCGATGCCGCGGGGGACGCTCGACCCATCCTTCGGCAGCAGCCACTAGTCGCCTCTGACTGCCCAAACCTGACTGAGAATGTGCCGGGCGCTGTCTGTTGCGCAGCGCCGGCAAGCGGCCGGTTTGTCCATTGATCCGCGGAAAATTGCCGGCCTGAGTGCTTGCAATTAGGCTGCGGATTTCGCAGCCGACCCAACCCGACCGCAGGCAACCCTCTGAAATTTGACGGCGCTTGTGTTCTGCTTGCGGCAACATCTCCATGCTGCAGCACGCACGTTTCGTAATGAGCTGTTGGCTGCATGTATTGATAATATGCACGCGATGGGCGCATCCCGATTGCTGAAATAAAAACCTGCGGGATGCCGTGGTCTACTATTCAGAAAATGAAAGGAGACGCGCGATGCAGCTGCGAGAGGAAGTCCGGAATAAAAATCGGGTGGCGCCGCTACAGCAACCGGAAACAGGGGAAGCCATGGCCAGCGGGGCGTCCCTGGCCAACAAGCTCGCTGAAAAAATTGATTTCCTGCACGGATTTTTGCGCCATCCCGACCAGGTCGGCTCGGTCATCCCGAGCAGCGTCTGGCTGGAACAGCGTCTGGTAAATGCCACCCGCGTGGCCGAGGCGCGCGTCGTGGTTGAACTCGGCCCCGGAACCGGAGGCACCACGCGTGCCCTGCTGGCTGCCATGCACCCCGCAGCGCGGCTCCTGGCAATCGAACTCGAACCGGCATTTCAGGCGCATTTGATCCGCAGCATTCGCGATGCGCGATTAACCGCGCATCTGGGCAGCGCCGAACAGATCATCCAGACACTGACCGCCTATCGCCTGCCGGCCCCGGATGTCATCGTTTCCGGCATCCCCTTTTCCACCATGCCCGCCGCTGTAGCGGAACGCAGCGCGGCAGCCATCGCGGCGGCACTTGCGCCAGGGGGACGGTTTGTCGCCTACCAGGTGCGCGACCACGTCGTACGCTATGCCACGCCTCACCTGGGCACCCCGCAGCAACAATGGGAGTGGATAAACATTCCGCCGGTGCGTGTGTTCACCTGGACCAAGGGCGCGCTGCGGCTTTGACGCATACCGCGCCCGTCAAGGCGGGGGAATTCGCGCGTGCCGACCCGGTAGAATCGGCAAACGATAATCCACGAATGGAGGAGCATCCCGTGACTGCCGGTACCCGTATTCGCGCCACGCTGATTCCCGGCGATGGCATTGGCCCGGAAATCACCGCGGCCACCCTTGCAGCGCTCGATGCCCTTGACGTCCAATTCGACTGGGACCGGCAGACC
>JAUXNZ010000319.1 GCA_030682595.1 Rhodocyclaceae bacterium
CAGGAATTGTCGGGCGCTTTACCTCCTTCGCGAACTTCGGCCAGCGCTATGACAAGCCGGGGGTCGCCGCGGCAGTGGCCGCCTATTGCAGCCTGGCGCGCGAGCATGGCCTGACACCCACGCAACTGGCGCTCGCCTTCATGCGTTCGCGCTGGTGCGTTGCCAGCACCATCGTCGGGGCCTCCACGCTCACGCAACTGGCGGAAGATCTCGATGCCTGCGAGGTCAAACTGAGTGAAGAAGCACTGACGGCGATCGACGGGCTGTACCTGATGCATGGCAATGTTGCGCCATGAAAACGGTGGGGCTTTACATCCAGTAGAGAATCATTTACAATTCATGCCCCTTTCTGGTCATGGGTTCAGCAGTCAAGATGTCGATATTTGGTTTTGGCCCTGGCCAGGGTGCCATGAATTCAAGGACATAAGCCAGCCTTCGGGGTGGCTTTTTAATTTACTTGAATTAGCTGCATGGGTTTGTAGAAGTTAAGTTCGGGTGCGGGCTAGTGGTTTGGTAATTGCCTTCATCCATTTCGCAATAGTCGCCATGTTCGACCAGATTTGTCATTGCAATTCATGGTCGATGACCTTTCCTCCGGAGTCCCCAAGATGCACTCAGTCCCCATCCTGCAATACCTCCACAAGCACGGCCAGCGCATGGATACTGAAATTGCCGAGGCTACCGGAATCCCCCTGCTCAAGGTGCGCACATCCTTGTCCGACATGTCGGATCGGGGCGAGATATCCCGGTGCAGCGTCACCCGTTTCAACGACGGCAAGCCGGTTGAAGGAATCCTCTGCCGGATCGCCGGCTCGATCCCGCCGTCTACTCCAGGCAGAAAACCTGGCGCAAAAGCCTGAACTTAACCCAAGAGCATTGAGAAATGAGTGGAACCACAGCCTATTGCTACCATTGCGGCAAGCATCATCCCATCGAAGAAATGCGCCAACTTGCCACCAAAACCGGCAAACGCTGGCGCTGTATCAAGAGCATCGAGGCCACCAAGGCCGGTCGGGAGGCGCGTGATGCCTTTGGCAAGCGCGTTTCCGCCGACAATAAGGCCGACTGCCAGAGCAAGGCGCGGATTACCCTGAACGTCGCATAGCCAATCCGCAGCCTTGTCCCTATTCCAGTGAGGAGTATCTCCATGAAAAACCTGACCGTACTGATTCGCGCCGAACTGGAAATCCCCGACGACTGGGAACTCGTCGAGCACCCATCGGGCATGCAGGTGCTCAGGGTCGGCGATCAATTTGTCGATTTCGACATTGCACCACTGACAACGAAATCAACAGCCCCCGATGCGGAATGGTCGGATGCCGACACCGATGTCGTTGGCACGGTGCTCGATACCGTCGTGGGTCTTGAGGCAGAGCTGGAAATCCAGTTGCTCCACTAGTAGCCTGTCGGCAGATGTTGATCGTGCAGCAATCATGGCTGCGCGTCAGGCTTCACCTTATTCCTTCACCTTGCCGCGTCCTGCCTTGATTGTGGCGTGCCGGGTCTTGCTGTCCAGTCGCCGCGCGACCGCATTGCGGCCTGGCTTGGTGGGCCGCCGCTGCTTGGGAAGGACTGCGACACTGTCGATCATCTCATGCAGGCGTCTGAGCGCTTCGGCGCGGTTGCCTTCCAGGCTGCGAAACTGCTGTGCCTTGATGATGACCACGCCGTCCTTGCTGATGCGTTGATCGCCAAGCTTGAGGAGGCGTTCGCGCACCGCTTCCGGCAGCGAGGAAGCCTTGATGTCGAAGCGCAGATGCACGGCATTGGATACCTTGTTGACGTTCTGTCCGCCCGCCCCCTGAGCGCGGATGGCGGTGATTTCAACTTCCTCGATGGGGATGGTATAGCGGTAATCCATGACGACGCGATTACTTCAGGTTTCTTTCCCGCACGATGGTCGGCAGGTATTTCACGGAAAACCGCCAGCCCTCGGGAGTGTCACGCAAAACCAGGGTCTTCGAACTGGCGCCCGCTTCGAATTCGATCTCGGCGCCGGCAAGTTCCACCGCACCAATCCCCTTGATGACGCATACGCCGGGCAGCGTGGTAAATGCCGACTCGGCCGCGATCAGGACAAACTGCCCCTCTTTCGATTCGGAGCACGCTATCCCCTTCGGCACCGTGGCGGGATCTTGCCGCCAGGCATCACGCCGGGCGTCAAGCGCTTTGCCCAGTTCGGCAGTGAGCTTGATGGGGAGGACAACCTCACGCGACTTGGCATGGCTCATTCTTTGTTCCTTATTTATGGCAAGACACTGTTGTCCAAAGCGGATTATGCCGTTGGATCGTCCGACGGTGTAGTGTGCAGGTGAATTGCCAAACCCACCTGAAATGAATTGCTTTAGCCCCCCATGCCCAGTAGCCAGATTCCACCGCGCCTGATCCTCGCCCCGATGGAGGGGTTGGCCGACGACGTTCTGCGCGATGTGCTGACGCGGGCCGGTGGTTACGACTGGTGTGTCACCGAATTCGTCCGGGTCAGTGCCACCGTGTTGCCGCATTCGGCCTTTACGCGCATCAGCCCGGAACTCCTGAACTCGTCCCGCACCCGCGCCGGCACGCCGGTGCGCATCCAGTTTCTGGGTTCCGATCCCGAACTGCTGGCGGCGAATGCGGCGCATGTGGCCAAATTGCATCCCGCCGGCATCGATCTCAACTTTGGCTGCCCCACGCCGCTGATCAATCGCAACCGGGGCGGCGCATCGCTGCTCAACGAACCCGAGCTCCTGCGGCGCATTGCCACGACGGTGCGCGCGGCGATTCCGGGGGATATCCCGCTCACGGCCAAGATGCGCCTCGGCATCAGTGATACCAGTAGAGCGCTCGATTGCGCACGCGCCCTCGAGGCCGGCGGCATCCAGGAACTCGTCGTTCATGCGCGCACCAAGGAGGACGGTTATCGACCGCCCGCCCGCTGGCAGGCGGTTGCGGCGATCCAGGCCGCTTTGCGGATTCCGGTCATTGCCAACGGCGAAGTCTGGACCCTGGCCGACTATCACGCGATTCGCCAGGCCACCGGCTGCGCCGACGTCAT
>JAUXNZ010000321.1 GCA_030682595.1 Rhodocyclaceae bacterium
GAACATGGCCAAATCAAACAAACCCATCATCTGGTTCCCCTTCGCCGCCGGCGGTACGGTGATTGCCTTCTTCATTCCGGTGATCGTCCTGCTGACGTTCCTCGCCGCGCTGGGCCATGTTCCGGCGGGCCTGAGTTACGAGAGCATGCGCGCCTTTGCCGGCAGCGGCCTGGGTAAACTGGTCATCTTCGGCGTGCTCGCCCTGTCGTTGTGGAGTTCGGCGCATCGCCTGCGCTGCACCTGCTATGACTTCGGTTTGCGCGCCGACAAGCTGGTGGCCAATGTCCTGTATCTGGCCGCGGGAGCCGGCATGATCGCCACGGCGGTGTATTTGCTGCGCGTTTAGAGCTTAAGAACGGCGCGATTCGATCAGGCTGACACTGCCGTAATCGAAGGAGAGCGCCAGCCAGCTATCGGTTGGTAGTCCCGCCAGTTCGGCCGAACAGAGCTTCATCACGCCGGCATGCGTGACCAGGACTGCCTCGTCCGGCAAATCGGCAAGACAAGCCATGACGCGCGCCCGCAGCATGGCCACCGACTCGCCGCCGGGCGGGACGTAGTGGAGCGGGGAGGCGGCCCAGGCATCCAGCGCGGCGCGGTCGATGCTCTCCCAGGGCAGCATCTCCCAGTCGCCGAAGTCGATTTCGCGGAGGCGGTCGTCGAATACCGGCGCGGGATGCAGCAATTCGGCGAGCAGCCGACAGCGCGCAAGCGGGCTGGAGTAGAGCGGCGCGCCCGGCGGCAGCAGGCCGCGCAGGGCTGCGACATGCACGGCGGGGTCTTCCGCCAGGGCGAGATCGGTGCTGCCGTAGCAGATGCCCGGCGCGACGGCGGGCCGCGGATGGCGAATCAGATACAGGCGCACAAAATTAGCCCCCCACGCTCGCAAAAGCGCTCGCTGCCCCCCACAGGGGGACGTGCTGAGCTTGGAACGGCCCGACGCACAGCAGCCCCAGGTAGAAGGCAAGTTCGGTCAGCTGCTGCGTCGCGCCGAGGCAGTCGCCGGTGTAGCCGCCGATGCGGCGCACGAAATAGCGCGCGGCGAACAGCGTGACGAGAGCCGTCAGCAGGAGCGCGACGAGCGTCTGCGTGGCCGGCAGCAGCAGGCAGGGCAGGAGGCCAAATAGCGCCGCGACCGCAAGTTCGCCCTTGCCCAGGCGCGTGGCGAGAGGCTTTGCCTTGGCCGACGCATCCTCGCGTACGTAGTCGAGCGCGTAAATCAGCGTGGTGGCCGCGCAGCGCGACACGCCATGGCCGGCGATCAATGCCGCAACAAAAGTCGGCGCTGGCAAGACGGCAAGCAGTTCGGACAGCGCGGCAAATTTGGTCAGCAAGGCCATGCCGATGCCGATGGCGCCATAGCTGCCGATGCGCGAATCCTTCATGATCGCCAGCACCTGTTCCTTCGTCCAGCCGCCGCCGCAGCCGTCGATACTGTCGGCCAGTCCGTCCTCGTGGAAGGCGCCGGTGGCGAGCAGCGTCGCCGTCATGCCGAGCAGTACCGCGATTTGCACCGGCCAGAGTTGCAGCGCCGCCAGCGTGACTCCCGCGCCGATAACGCCGACGATCACGCCGACCAGTGGAAAGTAGCGCGCTGCATGATTGAGTTGCTCGGCCGAATGACCAACCCAGCCGGGTGCCGGCAGCCGGGTGAAGAAACGCAGCGCGGCGAAGAAATATTCGAGTTCGCGCCGCATCAGTGCTTCTCGCTTACCCCGGCCGACTCGAAACTCGCCATTTCGTTCAGAAAAGCACAGGCCGCGCGCACCAGCGGCCAGGCCAGCGCCGCGCCGGTGCCTTCGCCGAGACGCAGATCGAGCGACATTAGCGGGGCAACGTCCAGCGCGGCGAGTTGGGTGCGATGACCGGCTTCCGCCGAGGCATGGCAGAACACGGCGTAGTCGAGAAAGGCCGGCGCGATGCGTGCCGCCGTCAGCGCCGCCGCCCCGCAGATGAAGCCATCGACCAGCACCAGCATGCGCTGCCGCGCGGCGGCCAGCATCGCCCCCGTCATCATCGCGATCTCGAAGCCGCCATAGCGCGCCAGGACGGCGAGAGGGTCGGCGTTGCGCTCGGGCCAGGCCGCCAGTGCCTGTTGCAGCAACGCCTGCTTCCGCGCCAGCCCCGCATCGTCGAGCCCGGTGCCGCGACCAACGCAATCGGCCAGCGGCGCGTCGGTCAGGCAATGGGTGATGAGTGCGGCGGATGCGGTGTTGCCGATGCCCATCTCGCCGAAGCCGATCACCTCGCAGCCTTCCGCCGCAAGCCGGGCGACGATTTCCGCGCCACGCGCCAGCGCCGTGCCGCGTTGTTGCACCGTCATTGCCGCGCCGCCGAGGTAAGACGCCGTCCCCAGGTTGGCGGGGGATCCGGCTGGCGCCGTCCCGCCAGCGCCGACTTTGGCATCGACAAGATTGTGGCGCGGCCCGAAGTCATGTGCGACGCCTGCATCCACCACCGTCAGCGCGATGCCGTTGGCACGCGCGAAGACATTGATCGCCGCGCCGCCGGCGAGAAAATTCTCGACCATCTGCCAGGTTACCTCCTGCGGGAAGGCGGAGATCCCCGCCTTGGCCGCGCCATGATCGCCGGCGAAGACGACGATGTGCGGCTGGTGCAGGGTCGGCGTCAACGAGCCGCGCACGCGGCCGATCTGCAGCGCGAGGTCTTCGAGCCGGCCGAGCGCGCCGAGCGGTTTGGTCTTGTTGTCGATCTTGCGCCGCAAGGCCGTGTCGAGGGAGCGGTCGACGGGCGCGACCGCGTGAGCGTGGGAATGCATCCGATTCATCCTTTCGTCAAGGCACAGCCCATGCCATGGGCCACGCGGGAAAGAATCCGGCAGGTCTTCTGGCTCCCGGATCGTCCGATGCGCCGCGCCTTCCCGTGTTGCCACAGTGGCTGTCTTTGCGACAAGCGACGTTCGTCCCCGGTTACAGCGGCGGGCCCGCTGCCGTTTTGCACGGCATTCCCTTGACCGAATCGG
>JAUXNZ010000327.1 GCA_030682595.1 Rhodocyclaceae bacterium
CTGCAGTTCGACGTGGTCGCCCACCGGCTGGAATTCGAATACGGCGTCGATTGCTTCTTCGAGCCCGTCAACGTCGCCACCGCGCGCTGGCTGCGCGGCACGGAGGCCGACTTGCGGGCTCTGGCCGACAAGGCGGGCATCAACCTGGCGCTGGATGGCGCCGGCGACTACGTCTATCTCGCGCCCAACCGCGTCAACCTGCAAATGACCCAGGAACGCCACCCCAATCTCATATTTCTGGAAACCAGAGAGATACACTGACGGGCATCATTTCCTTCGCCACTGGGCATGCATGAAACCCTCAGGAAGTCTTTCCTGCTGAACCGCCCCCACCTCGTCGGCGATGCCTGGGGCGGTTTGGCGGCCATGCTGGTGGCGCTGCCCGCGGCCATCGCCTTCGGCGTCACCATCTTCGCGCCGCTGGGCGGCTCGCTGGCGGCGCATGGCGCGCTGGCCGGCATCCTCGGCGCCACCGTGCTCGGGCTGATCGCCCCGGCCTGTGGTGGCACCAGCCGGCTGATCACGGCCCCCTGCGCGCCCGCCGCCGCGGTGCTGGCCGCCCTGGCGGTCGGTTTTTCCCAGCAGGGCGCGCCCGCCGCAACCATCATCCTGCTGCTGGCCCTGATCGGCCTCTTGGCTGGCGTCATGCAGATTTCGCTGGGCGTGGCCGGCATCGGCCGCCTGATCAGGTACATCCCCTACCCCGTGGTCAGCGGCTATCTCTCCGGCGTCGGCCTCATCATCATCGGCAGCCAGATTCCCAAGTTGCTGGGCGCGCCGACCGGCACGAGCCTGCTCGGCGCGCTGGGCAACCCGAGCCTGTGGGCCTGGCAAGGCATCGTCGTCGGCGCGGTGGTGATATTCGCCATGCTGCAAATACCACGCCTGACGCAGTTGGTACCGGCCGCCATCCTGGCCCTCCTGGCGGGCGTCGCCGCTTACCTGCTGCTCGGCCTGCTCGACCCGACCCTGCTCGACACGGCCAACAATCCCCTGCTGATCGGCGTGCTGACCAGCAGCGAAGCCAGCCTCGGCGACAGCATCGGTCGGCACCTGCAGGCCCTGCGCGGCCTGGGGCTTGCCGTGGTTCTGCAAGTCCTCGTGCCGGCTTTGACGCTGGCGCTCTTGCTCTCCATCGACACGCTGAAGACCTGCGTGGTGCTCGACGCCCTGACCAACACGCACCACGATTCGAACCGCGAGTTGATTGGCCAGGGACTCGGCAACACGGCGTCCGCGCTGGTCGGCGGCATTCCCGGCGCCGGCACCATGGGCGCTTCGCTGATCAATGTCTCCAGCGGCGGGACCACCCGGGCGTCCGGCCTGATGACGGGTGGCTTTTCGCTCGCCGCCTTCTTGCTGCTCGCGCCGCTGATTGCCTGGATTCCGGTGGCCGCGCTGGCGGCCATCCTGATCGTCATCGGCTTCCGCATGATCGACCGCCACAGCCTGGCCTTCTTCAATACGCCTTCGACGCGCGTCGACTTCTTGGTCATCCTGGCCGTGGTGCTGGTGGCGATTTTCGGCAATCTGATCGCCGCCTCGGGCGTCGGCGTGGCCCTCGCCATGTTGCTGTTCATCCGCGAACAAACCAGGAGCTCGGTGGTGCGCAATCGCATCGAGGGCAGCGAGATTCTCCAAAAGCGCGCCCGCACGCCGGCGGCACGCGAAAAGCTGGCGCAGGAAAGCAGCGCCATGGTGGTTTTCGAATTGCAGGGCAGCCTGTTCTTCGGCACCGCCAACCAGTTGCTGGCCGCGCTGGAGCCGGAAATCGGCCAGCGCAAATACATCATCCTCAACATGCGCCGCGTGCAGTCGCTCGACGTCACCGCCACCCACGTGCTCGAACAGATCAAGGATCGCCTGGAGGAAAACAACGCCTACCTGGTGTTCTGCGAGATCCCCAAGGATCTCCCCAGCGGCTTGAAGATGAAGCGCTTCCTCAAGGAAACCGGCGTGGTGCGGCCGACCAACAAGGCCTTCGCTTTCCGGCAGCTCGACGAGGCGCTGGACTGGGTCGAAGCGCAAACGCTCGCGGCAACGCCGGACCAATTTGGCAATGGGGACGCGGCCAGCACACTCGACCTGACAGCGATGCCGGCCTTCGCCCAGTGTTCGCCCGAATCCATCGCCGCCCTGGAAGCGGCGACGACGCTGCGCACCATCCCGGCCGGCAAGCGCGTGTTCAAGGCGGGCAACCCCGGCAATGAACTGTTCATCATCCGCAGTGGCCGGATCAAGCTGTTGCTACCCATCCGCAAAAAAGAAACCTACCACCTCGCGACCTGCGGCCCCGGCGACATGGTCGGCGGCCGGGGCTTCCTCGACGACAACACCCATTCCGCCCACACCGCCGACGCCCTGGCGCTCACCGCCGTCGAAGTCTATGTACTGCCGCACGAGCGCTTCGATGCCCTGGCGGACGCCCATCGCGGCGTCGCCATCGCCATCCTGAAAAATCTCGGCAGCACCCTGGCGCACCGGCTACGCGTCACCATCACCGAATTGCAGGCACTACGGGGCTAGCCCTTATAATCTGGCGCTTTGCAGAATCGAGAATTCACCATGGAAGCAGAACGCATCAACGCCATCGCCCACCACATCGCCGACCTCGCAGCGCGCGGCGATCAACTCCGGAGGTATCTTTGACTTCGCTGCGAAGTCGGAGAAGCTTGCTGAAATCAATCAGCTGATGGAAGACCCCGGCATCTGGAACGATGCCGAGCGCGCCCAGGCCCTGGGCAAGGAAAAAAAATCCCTCGAAGCCGTCGTCGGCACGCTGCAAGGCGTGAGCAACACCCTTGCCGATGCGCAGGAATTGTTCGACCTGGCGAAGGAAGAAAACGACGAGGACACGCTGCTGGCGGTCGAAACCGACCTCGCCGCAGTTGAGGCCAAGGTGGCCGACCTGGAATTTCGCCGCATGTTTGCCAACCCGGCCGACCCGAACAACTGCTTCATCGACATCCAGGCCGGCGCCGGCGGCACCGAAGCCTGCGACTGGGCCAGCATGTTACTGCGCCAGTACCTCAAATACTGCGAGAAAAAGGGCTTCAAGGCCGAGTTTCTGTAACTGACCGACGGTGTTGTCGGCGGCATCCGCAGCGCGTCGTTGTAAGTCGAGGGCGATTATTCCTATGGCTATTTGCGCACCGAAACCTGCGTGCAT
>JAUXNZ010000265.1 GCA_030682595.1 Rhodocyclaceae bacterium
GGGGACGGGCTTCGTCGTCCTCGGCAGTCTTGAAGCGGGCTTCGAGATACTTCGTCATGCGCGCGGCGACTGGCCAGATCAGCACCACGCCGAGCACGTTGAACACGGTATGAAACAGCGCCAGCTTGGCCGCCGGTGCCTCGTCGAGCCCCAGCCATTCGCGCAGCACGGCCAGGAAGCCGAGCAGCCAGGGCAACAGCAGCAGGGCGACGGCGCCGGTAAGCAGGTTGAAGAGGATGTGCGCGGCGGCGGCGCGCTTGGCATTCGGCGTGGCGCCAATGGCCGCAAGCAGCGCGGTCACCGTGGTGCCGATATTGGCGCCGATGACCACGGCGGCGGCGGCTTCGAGGCTCACCAGACCGCTCTGCGCGGCAGAGAAGGCCAGTACCAGCGCGGCCGCCGACGCCTGCATGAGCACGGTCATCAGGATGCCGATCAGCACCATTGCAACGACGCCCAGAAAACCCTCCCACTGCGGCAAGGTGAAATCGGCCGCGACGCCGGAGAAGGTTTCCTTCAGCATGTCGATGCCGAGGAAGAGCACGCCGAAACCGGCCAGAGCGGTGCCCAACGCCCCGCGCCGGCTGTCCGCGCCGGTCAGTCGCAACAGCATGCCAACCCCGATCAGCGGCAGGGCGAACAGTTCGATCTTGAATTTCATGCCCACCAGGGCAACCAGCCAGCCGGTCATGGTGGTGCCGACGTTGGCGCCGAACAGCACCCACAGCGCCTGGCCCAGCGAGAGCAGGCCGGCATTGACAAAGCCGATGGTGGCCACCGTCACCGCACTCGACGACTGGACGAGCACGGTCACCAGCGCACCGGAGGCCAGCCCCCGGACGCGCGTCTTCGTCGAGTGGGCGAGAATGCGCTCCAATGACGGCCCGGCGGCAAGCTTCAGGCCATCGGTCATCAGCCCCATGCCGAGCAGAAACAGACCGACGCCGCCGGCGAGGCCGCCGATCAGGGCGAGGCTGCTCATCGCGCCACCTCTTCCGACACGTGTTGCAGGATGCGGTCGCGGCCGACGGTAGCGCCGGGCTTCCAGAGTATCCGTTGCCGAAGGTTCATGGCCCGCTTTGCCCTGCTATCACGTGTATCGTCGCCGTGTCACCAGCGCCGACTTTCAGGAACCGGCTCGTCGGCGCCAGAAGACTTTTTCCGCTTCCACCGCCAATAATACGAGAACCCCGGCGGCCACGATGCGCAGCCAGGTGGCGGCATCGAGATCGGCGGTGTGGAACAGACTCTGCATCAGCGGCAGATGGGTGAACAGCGCCTGCAGCACCAGCAGCACGCCGATCGCCTGCAGCACACGCGGGTTGCCGAGGAAACCTTCGCGAGAAAGGATCGGACCGATGAGGCGGCGGCAGTTGAAAAGGTAGAAAATCTGTCCCATAACCAGCATATTCACGGCGGCGGTGCGCGCAAACTCCAGTTCCATGCCGCGCTCGATCTCCCATAGGAACATGCCAAACGAGGTCGCCACCAGCAGCACCGTGACGAAGCCGATGCGCCAGAGCATGAAGCCGTTGACCAGCGGCTCCTTCGGGTCGCGTGGCGGACGCGCCATGAGGCCCGGCTCCGGGCGCTCGAAGGCAATGGCCAGCGACAGCGTCACCGCCGTGACCATATTGACCCAGAGAATCTGCACCGGGACGATCGGCAGGGTGATGCCGAGCAGCACCGCGATCAGCACCATCGCCGCCTGACCGGTGCTGGTCGGCAAGACATAAACCACGGCCTTGCGCAGGTTGTCGTAAACCGTGCGGCCTTCCTCGACGGCAGCCTCGATGGAGGCGAAGTTGTCGTCGGCCAGCACCATTTCCGCAGCCTCCTTGGCGGCCTCGGTGCCCTTGTGCCCCATCGCCACGCCGACATCGGCGCGCTTCAGGGCCGGCGCGTCGTTGACCCCGTCGCCGGTCATCGCCACCACTTCGCCATTGGCCTGCATCGCTTCGACCAGCCGCAGCTTGTGCTCGGGACTGGCGCGGGCGAAGACATCGACATCGCGCACCGCCTGACGCAAGGCGGTGTCGTCCATCGCTTCAACTTGCGCACCGGTCAGGGCCTTGTTCTCCTCACCCTGGCCGCCGATACCCATGGCCTGGGCGATGGCGGCGGCCGTCACGGCGTGGTCGCCGGTGATCATCTTCACGCGGATGCCCGCCGCGTGGCAGGCCGCCACGGCGCTGATCGCCTCCTCGCGCGGCGGGTCCATGATGCCGGCCAGCGCGAGCAGCGTCAGGCCACTCTCGACGTCGGCGAAGGCGAGTTCACGCCGACCTTCTGCCATGGGCCGGCAAGCGAGCGCCAGCACGCGGAAGCCCTCGGCTGCCAGGGTGTCGATCTGTGCATGCCAGAACGCGGGATTGACGGGCTTGTCTTCACCGGCATGGCGCTGTTGGCTGCACATGCCGATGATGCGCTCCGGCGCGCCCTTGACGAAAGCAATGGCGTGACCCGCATGGTCGTGATGCAGCGTCGCCATGAAACGGTGATCGGACTCGAAGGGAATGACATCGATGCGCGGCAAGGCTTCGGACTCGAAGTGCGCATCCAGCCCGGCCTTGAAGGCCAGAGTCAGCAACGCGCCTTCGGTCGGATCGCCTTCCAGCTTCCAGTCCCCGTCTTGCTCGCGCAGCGTGGCGTCGTTGCACAGCAGCGCGGCGCGGGCGATGTCGGCAATTTCTGGAATCGCGCCGCCATCGACATCACTCCCCGCCACGCTGAATCCGCCGTGCGGCGCATAGCCGACGCCCGAGACATCGACCAGCCGCTCGGCGGTCGCCAGTTTCTGCACCGTCATCTCGTTCTTCGTCAGCGTACCGGTCTTGTCGGAACAGATCGTCGTCACGGCGCCCAGCGTCTCCACCGCCGGCATGCGGCGGAGGATGGCGTAGCGGACGGCCATGCGCTGCACGCCGATGGCCAGCGTGATTGTAATGATCGCCGGCAGGCCCTCGGGAATGGCCGCCACCGCGAGGCCCACGGCGGCGAGGTACATTTCGCCGGCCGGCTGGCCATGCACCAGCATGCCGAAGGCGAGGGTGAAGCCGGCGAGCACCAGAATGCCCGCCGTGAACCAGAGACCGAACACCGCCATCTG
>JAUXNZ010000333.1 GCA_030682595.1 Rhodocyclaceae bacterium
CTGACGCGCTGGTCGGAATTCGCGGCGACGACGCGGCTGGCGGAAAGCTGGGACATGCTGCGCCTCGATCTGCGCGGCCACGGCGACTCGCTGTACCGCGGCCGCGTCGGCATGCAGGTCTGGTGCGACGACCTGGCGGCGCTACTCGACGCCGCGGATGTGCCGCAAGCGGTGCTCGTCGGCCATTGCCTGGGTGCCAACCTTGCGTTGTGGTTCGCCCACCGCGCCCCGGAACGGGTCGCCGGGCTGGTACTGATCGAGCCGATGTTCCGCCAGGCACTGGCCGGCACACTGGCGCGCGTCGCCGCCTGGCGCCCGCTCTTCGCCGCGCTCGTGCCGCTGCTCACGGCACTTGCCGCGCTCGGCCTTCACCGGCGGCGCCTCGCGCCGCTTGACCTGGCCGAACTCGACCGCGCCGCGCGTGCGGCAATGGCCGCCGCCGGCGGCGCCTTCCCGCAGGCGCGCTACGCTTCGCCGCTGCAGGACCTGCGCAGCCTGCCGACGGGGGTGTACCTCCAGGACCTCATCGCCGTCACCGGCCCGCTGCCCGAGCTCGCGTCCCTCCCCGTGCCGGTACTGGCGCTCCTGTCGGCGGGCGGCACGTTCAGCAATCCGGAAACGACCGCCGGGCTGATCAAAGCCCTGCCCGACTGCCGCATCGAGCGCATCGCGGCGCAACACTGGATTCCGACGGAACAACCGCTGGCGATGCGCACGGCCATCGAGGACTGGTGCGCAACCCGTTTGGCGTCATCGGGAAGCCGCCCGTCGGCGCCGCAACAGAGAGCGCGCGGCGAACAGCAGCAAGGCGAGCAGCAGCAGGGGCAATAGCACCGTCGGCCGGAGCAGATGGTGCAACTCGGCGGCTTCGAGCGTTTGATGGACGAGGCTGGAATAGAGGAAGGACTTGAGCCCGAAGCCGATGGCAGCCGCGACCATGAAGCCGGCCAGGGGCAGCCGCAGGATGCCGGCACCATAGTTGAGCAGGGAATGGGGAAAGGCCGGGACCAGGCGCAGGGCGCACAGGGCAAGAAAGTCGCTTTCGCGTTCCAGCGTGTCCCAGGCGCGATGCTCGCGCATGCGCGCCTGCTGCGCCGCCGTCAGCCGCCGCGCGAACCCGTAGGCCGCAAGCGCGCCGCCCGCCCCGCCCGCGGTCAGAATGAGGGTGGCGGCGAGCGGAGCATACAGCGGCGCGACGACCCACAGCAGGGTGGAGCCCGGCAGCGCGAACATGAACAGCACCACCTGCAGCAGGATCAGCACGACCGGCAGCCACCATTGCCGGGCATGGCCGCGCCCCCAGACGAGCACTTCGCGCCACGCGAACCAATCCAGAAAATGCGCCACCAAGCCGAACGCGAACAGGGCCGCCAGCAGCGCGAAAGGCCAGATTACTGCGGGGCTAGGTTTCATCCGAAAGAAGTTCACCGGGAAGAACATGGAGATAGCGGGGAATTATGGAGGAAATCAAGGTAACCCGCGGGATGCGGCGGCAATGGCAGGCCCCCCCCCCGCAGGGGCAAGGTTTGATGATTCGCGCTGGCGCGACGGCTACCACATTAGTCCTATGCGCGCGCGCCCGTCCACCGTATGATCCGCGGGTGGATACCACCGCCCGTCGCCCCACCTCCTTCCTGACCGAATGGCTGCTGCTCGCCAGCGCGCTGCTGGTGCTGGGCGGCCTCGTCGCCTATTCGCTGTTCGATGAGCACACGGCCATCGGCAACCGCGAAGCGGAGCGGCTCGCCGCCCAGGCGCGGGTCGTGCACGACAACTTCGGCCGCCAGCTCTTTGCCATCAACCGCGCGCTGGACAATGTGCGCGGGGAATTGCCGGTCTGGCGAGAGGAAAAGGGCGGCATGGCCCTGGCCAGCCGCCGCCTCGCCGCCTTCACGGACGCCCTGTCGGGCGTGCGCACCCTGCTGATTCTCGATGCGGCGGGAATTGTTCGCGCCTCCAACCGCACGGAGCTTGTCGACCGGAATTTCAGCCATCGCGACTATTTCAAGACGGCGCGGGACAAACCGCACCCGGACACGCTGTATGTCAGTCCGCCCTTCAAGAGCGTGCTGGGCCCTTTCATCTTCAACGTGACGCGCGTGATCACCGGGCCGCGCGGCGAATTCGCCGGCATCGTCACGGCTTCCATCGATCCCGAGGAATTCAAGATTCTGCTCGGTTCGGTGCTGTATGCGCCAGACATGTGGGCGGCCGTCGCGCATGGCAGCGGCACCTTGTTCATGCGACTCCCCGACCGGGAGGGATCGGGCGGCATGAACCTGACCACGCCCGGCTCATTATTCTCTCGTCACCAGGCCAGCGACCAGGACAAGACAGTGCTGACGGGCGGCGTCACGCACACCGGCGAACAACGCATCGTGGCGCATCAAAGCCTGGATCCCGCCGGCCTGTTCATGGACCATGAACTGATCGTCGCCGTCGCCCGCGACCGGGACGCCCTGTATGTGCCCTGGCGGCGCGACGCGCGGATCCGCGGCGGGCTGTTCGGCCTGCTGGCGCTTTCCTCGGTTGCCGGCCTGTACCTGCTGCAAGGGCGGCGGCGCAGCGCGGCGCGAGAAGCCGCCGTCGCGCACGCGGCGCTGGTCGAAGCCAAGCTCGCCGCCGAAGCGGCGAGCCGCGCCAAGAGCCAGTTTCTCGCCAACATGAGCCACGAAATCCGCACGCCGATGAACGCGGTGCTCGGGCTGCTGCAA
>JAUXNZ010000335.1 GCA_030682595.1 Rhodocyclaceae bacterium
CTGCACGCCAGCGGCACGCAGATAGGGCACGAGGATGCGGTTGCCGCTGTCTGCCTCGGCGGTAAAGCCCGGGCCGGTATCGAAGATCAAATCGTGCGTGGCGGTCTGCACATGCACGGACTGGCCCTGGCCGACATCCAGCACCGTCAGCGTCAATGCGCCCGGTGCCGGCCGCTCCGGATAGATGAAGAACAGCGGCAGAAAGGCGACCAGCCCCAGCCAGCGCGCCGGAAAGCCGCGCGGCAGCAGAAACCAGGCCGTGCCGGCGAGCGCCAGCGGGATCGCCCAGACCGGCGGCGCGTGCTGCTGCCAAAGCGCGCCGGGCAGCGCGGCCAGCCAGGACAAAAAATCCATCAGGAGCGCCAGCACCGCATGCGCGGTTTGCAGCACCAGCCCCAGGCCGGGCACGCTGCCCAGCAGCGCCAGCGGTGTCACCAGCAGGCTCACCACGGGAATCGCCAGCGCGTTGGCCAGCGGCGACACCAGCGAGAATTGCTGGAACAAGGCCAGCAACGCGGGAATCATGCCCAGCGTGATCGCCCACTGCGCCCGCCCCCACTCGATGAGCCAGTGCCGCCGCGCCAACTGCCCATTGGCAATGTAGAACAACAGCGCCACCGCGCCAAAGGACAGCCAGAACCCGGCGGCCAGCACCGCCCATGGATCAAGCAACAGCACCAGCAGCAAGGCCGCGCCCAGCACGCGGGGAGCGGCAACCGAACGCCCCGACAGCATGGCCGCCGCGACCACGCCCAGCATGTAGAGCGTGCGCTGCGCCGGCACGCCAAAACCGGCGAGCAGGGCATACAGGCACGCCCCGGCAAAACCGGCGAGCGCGGCCGCCTTCTGCGTCGGCCAGAACAGCGGCAGACGCGCCGAGCGCCGCCACAACGCCGCTGCCAGCCAGGCCGCGAGCGCGCCGATCATGGTGACGTGCAGCCCCGAAATGCTCATCAGATGCGTGATGCCGGTCGCCGCGAAAAGCCGCCAGAGTGGCGGCGCGATGGCATTCTGGTCTCCCACCGCCAGCGCTATCAAGACGCCGGCATAGTCGTGATCGGGCAGGGCGCGCTGCATGCGCGCCCGCGTCGCCTCGCGCAGCCGCTCGATGCCCACCCAGACGCCGCCGACCTGCGTATCCAGCCGGATATTTTCCGCAGCCTTGCGCACATAGCCGGTGGCACGAATGCCCCGCTCGAACAGCCAGCCTTCGTAGTTGAAACCATGTGGATTCACGTTGCCATGCGGGCGCTTGAGCCGCACCACGAAGCGCCAGCGCTCGCCCACGCGGGGCACCGGCAAGGCACCGGGCGCGGCGACCTCCTCCCCGCTTTCACCCATTTCGTCATCCGCCGCAACGTCGATATGCCGATACCAGCTCAGGACAATCCGTTGCGGCACGGGCGCAGCCGCCTCTTCGACTTCGAAAACAAAGCGCACGCCGCGTTCGAAGCGCTGCGGCAGGCGGGTGACGACCCCCGTGACCTCAACATCGCGCCCTTCCCACGCCCCAGGCAGCGCATCGGCCAGGCGCCAGTGGGCGAAGCCCCCCGCCCAGGCCAGGCCGAGCAATGCCGCACCCACCACGGACAGGAAGCGCCAGCGCCGCCAAGCCACCAGCAACAACAGCGCGCCGCCAACCGCGGCAACCACCAGAAAAGTCGGCGCTGGCAGGACGGCGACCTGCTGCAGGACAAACACGCCAAGGGCAAACGCCAGCACCCGCCAGGGCATGGCTAATGCGCTCCAGACCGGTCGCCCAAAAAGTTTCCAGAGATATTCTTTGTCGGCATGGTGAATGGTAATTCGTGGCCGTGGATAATAGCGGCCTCGGCACCTGAAAATCTGCCCCACCCATCACACGCAAAGGAAACAAACATGAATCAAGCCATCCGCATCGCCATCGCGGGTCACGGCAACCTGGGGCGCGGGGTTGAAGCCGCGCTGACCAAGAATCCCGACATGCGCCTCGTCGGCATTTACTCCCGTCGCCCGCCGGCGACGCTCAAGCCGCTGGTGGCTGGCACACCCGCCTACTCCATGGATGCGCTGAATGGCCATGCCGACCAGATCGACGTGCTGATCCTCTGCGGCGGTTCCAAGGAAGACCTGCCCCAGCAAGGGCCCGCGCTGGCCGCGCAGTTCAACACGGTGGACAGCTTTGATACGCACGCGCTGATTCCCGAGTATTTCGCCGCCGTGGACGCAGCGGCGACGGCCAGCCGCAAGACGGCGCTGATCGCCTCGGGCTGGGACCCGGGCATGTTTTCCATCAATCGCGTCTACGGCGAAGCGCTGCTGCCGGATGGCGCAACCTACACCTTCTGGGGCAAGGGCCTGAGCCAGGGCCACTCCGACGCGATCCGCCGCGTGCCCGGCGTGGCGGGTGGCGTGCAATACACGCTGCCCGTGGCAGCGGCCGTCGAGGCGGTGCGCAGCGGCACGCGCCCCGCGCTCAGCACCCGGCAAAAGCACACGCGGGAATGCTTCGTGGTGCTGCAGGACGGTGCCGATGCCGACGCCGTGCGCCGCGCCATCGTCACTATGCCGCACTATTTTGACGAGTATGACACCACGGTGAATTTCATCAGCGCGGAAGAGCTCCAGCGCAACCATGCCACCATGCCGCACGGCGGCTTCGTCATCCGCAGCGGCAACACCACGGCCGCAAGCACCCAGGTGATCGAATACAGCCTCAAACTCGACAGCAACCCCGAGTTCACCGCCAGCGTGCTGGTGGCCTACGCGCGGGCCGTGCACCGCCTGCACCTGGCGGGCCAGTATGGCGCCAGGACCGTGTTCGACGTCGCGCCCGGCCTGCTCTCCCCCAAGAGCGCCGGAGAGTTGCGTGCCGAGCTGCTGTAAAGCACTTTCCCGGATGTCCCAATGAAACATAAAACCCTGCTCATCGGCACCGTCGTTGTCTTGCTGCTGGCGTTCATCGTCGCAACGCTGGTCTACAAGACAGAAAAGCTCGACCAATCGGCGCAACTGGCCGCCGCCAATAGCGCGGCGCTGGTCCGCATGCACTCGCCGGCACTCGGCAGGACCGATGCGCCGGTGGTGATCGTCGAATTTATCGATCCCGCCTGCGAAACCTGCGCGGCGCTCTATCCGCTGGTCAAGGGCCTGATGGCGGAGCATCCCGGCAAGATTCGCCTGGTGATGCGTTACGCGCCATTCCATGAAGGTTCTGACCAGGTGGTGGCGATGCTTGAAGCTGCGCGCCTGCAGGGCAAGTTCTGGCCGGCGCTGGAAGCATTGCTGGCCACGCAACATAGTTGGGTTCCACATCACAAGGTGCAGGTGGCCCAGGTCTGGCCTCATCTGGAAGGCTTGGGGCTGAATCTCGAACAATTGCGTGCCGACATGGTCGCCCCGTCTATTGCCGAGATCATCGCTCAGGACCTGGCCGACGCCGACACCCTCAAGGTCACCAAGACGCCGGAATTCTTCGTCAATGGCAAACCCCTGCCGCGCTTCGGCTTCGACCAGTTGAAAAAACTGGTTGATGAGGCGCTGAAGGACACACAGCGGCGCTAGCCGACACGTCAAATGGGGAATGTCGGATTCGGGTCTACCTCAATCGACAAACGCCAAACCATCGGAAATCATGCGTAACTGGTTTCGCCGCTATACGCCCGACCACGCCGCGGTCAGCGACAACCGCTGGCTGGCGCCGTTTCGCAGCACGCTGCTGCACCCGCGCCTGTGGCACCTCAATCGTCATTCCGCCGCCGGCGGCGTGGCGGTGGGGTTGTTCTGCGGGCTGATTCCGGGGCCGTTCCAGATGATCGTCGCGGCGCTTTGCGCCGTCTTTTTCCGCATCAACCTGCCGCTCGCGCTGGTCACCACGCTTTACACCAACCCCCTCACCATTGTGCCGTTGTATGTGGTCGCTTTCGGGATCGGCCGGATCGTGATGGGAGTGTTCGGGCAGGGGAACAGCGAGTTCATCCACCCGCCCGAATATGGCGATGCCGGTTCAAGCACCATGCTGGAATGGATTGGCGCGCTGGGTGACTGGGTATGGCAGCTCGGCGCGCCGCTGGCCATCGGCTTGCCGCTCCTGGCCACGTTTCTGGCGATTGACGGCTACCTCGTCGTCTACATCGCCTGGCGCATTTACCTAGTGCGCGCCTGGCGCAAGAGAGCCAGCCGCCGGCGCGTCGGACAACCGCCCGTCGCATAGCAAAAGTCGGCGCTGGCAGGACGCCGCCAGCGTTGCATCGTGCGTCACGATCACCAGACTGGTGCCGTGCACCGCGTTCATGCGCAACATCAGCGCGAACACTTCGTCGGCGGTGTGGCGGTCGAGGTTGCCGGTCGGCTCGTCGGCCAGCACGCAGGCCGGCCGGGTCACCAGCGCCCGCGCCAGCGCCGCGCGCTGCCGTTCGCCGCCCGAGAGTTCGCCGGGGCGATGCTTGAGGCGCGCCCCCAAACCCACTTCGGTGAGGATCGCCGCAGCCTGCTCAAAGGCTTGCGCCTTGGGCAAGCGCCGGATCAGCAGCGGCATGGCGACATTTTCGAGCGCGGAGAATTCCGGCAACAAATGATGAAACTGATAGACGAAACCCAGCGATTCGTTGCGCAGGCGACCACGCTCGGCCTCTGAAGCTTTGGCCAATGCCACGCCGAGCAAATGCACCGTGCCGGCCGATGGCGCATCCAGCCCGCCCAGCAGATGCAGCAAAGTGCTCTTGCCCGAACCGCTGGTGCCAACGATCGCCAGCGTCTCACCCACGCCGACCTGCAGATCGATACCGGTCAGCACCGCCACGTCGGTGGCACCCTGGCGGAAGGTTTTGGCGAGGCCGGAGCAGGAAAGAACGACCCCGCCGCCGGGCCGCCCCAAGGCGGGGTCAGCCAACACAGCGGAAGCCGTGCCCGGCACGGCTGAACTCCCGTCACCCCCTTCCTCTGGAAGGGGGCCGGGGGGAAGACGCGTCACTTCATTCATATCTCAATGCCTCGGCCGGATTCACCCGCGCGGCGCGCCAGCTCGGATAGAGCGTCGCCAGGAGCGTCAGGACGAAAGACACGGAACCGATGGTCCACACATCCGGCCAGCGCAGGTCGGAAGGCAGGTCGGAAATGTAATAGACATCCTTGGCGAGAAACTGGAAGCCGAGCACGCGTTCAAGCACCGGCACGACGGTTTCGACATTCAAGGCCAGCGCCACGCCGCCACCGATACCCAGCACCAGGCCGATCACGCCGATCAGCGTGCCCTGGATGATGAAAATGCGCATGATGCTGCCGGGACTCGCGCCCAGCGTGCGCAGGATGGCGATGTCGGCGCGCTTGTCGGTCACCGTCATCACCAGCGTCGAGACGATGTTGAAGGCGGCCACCGCGACG
>JAUXNZ010000336.1 GCA_030682595.1 Rhodocyclaceae bacterium
ATGAAGGGAATGATGGGGTTGTCCGGAGTGGGTTGTCCGGCAACAATTTTCTGACCTGCGGGAACCTTGATATGGGATGCGCTCATGTGCCTGCTCCAGTGTGGGTAAACTGCGAGCATTATCTACCAAAAACGCCCGCCCCCCTGCGCCCCCCTCGCGGGGGGTTCCAAACGGCTCGCTGACGCTCGAATATCACGGGGAGCAACGTTTTGCCGTCGGCGCGGGTTGCGGCTGGCGCCGCGTGCCGCGTTTGCTTGGGGCGGCCCGGCGCAAACGCTACTTTTTCACGTTGAATAACCTGGGAATATCATGGAAATATCGGCAAGTATCGGGGAGAACGCTGATCAGTCAGCGAGCGCCACCGCGCTCAGGATCTCCCAAACCCTGATCGATGGTTTCAACAAGCACTACCGGCTGTTCCGCGCCAGTTCGGCGGGCGCCAAGACGCGTTTTGAGCAGGGCGACTGGTCGGGCATACAGCGCGCGGTCCGGGAACGCATCCAGTTTTATGACGACCGTGTCGTCGAGACCGCCGCGCTGCTGCAATCCCAATTCAGCGCAGAAGCGGTGGATGATGTCATCTGGCAGCAGGCCAAACTGTATTACATTGGTCTGCTGACCGATCACCATCAGCCGGAACTCGCCGAAACATTTTTCAATTCGGTGTTCTGCAAGATCATGCATCGCACCTATTTTCACAACGATTTCATCTTTGTGCGACCGGCGATCTCGACTGAATATATCGAATCCGACCCGCCCTGTTATCGTTGCTATTACCCCAACGAAGTGGGTTTTCGCGAAACCCTCAAGCGCATCTTTCTGGACTTCGGCTGGCAACGCGAATTTGCCGATCTCGACCGCGATGTCGAGTATCTGCGCAGCGCCGTCAATGCGTACCTGGGCGTGCTGCCGCGGCGCGAGGTGAATTTCCAGATTCAGGTGCTCTCCGCGGCCTTTTACCGCAACAAGGGGGCCTACATCATCGGCAAGGCGCTGAATGGCCCGGTGGAGTATCCGTTTGCGGTGCCGGTGCTGCATGATGCCGCGGGCAGGCTGACCCTGGATTGCATTCTGCTCGATGCGGGGCTGATCGGTGTGTTGTTCTCGTTGTCGCGCGCCTATTTCATGGTCGACATGGCGGTGCCCGCCAATACCATCCAGTTTTTGCGCTCCATCATGCCGCACAAGCCGCGCGCCGAGCTGTATTCGATGCTGGGCCTGGGCAAGCAGGGCAAGACGGCGTTTTATCGCGGCCTGATCTCGCACCTGCATCATTCGGCCGACCAGTTCATCGTCGCGCCGGGCATTCGCGGCCTGGTGATGCTGGTGTTCACCCTGCCGTCGTATCCCTATGTCTTCAAGGTGATCAAGGATGTGTTCGGTCCCTCCAAGGAAGTCGATCACGCCACGGTGAAACGCAAATATCAACTGGTGAAGCAGGTCGACCGGGTCGGCCGGATGGCCGACACGCTGGAGTTTTCCCACGTCGCTTTGCCCAAGAACCGCTTTGCGCCGGACTTGCTGGCGGAGTTGATGCAGCAGGCGCCGTCACTGCTGGAAGAGGATGGCGACGACCTGATCATCAAGCACCTGTATATCGAGCGCCGCATGGAACCACTCAATCTTTACCTCGAGCGCACCGAAAAGGCCGGCCGCGCCGACCTGCTCGAACAGGCGGTGATCGAATATGGCAATGCCATCCGCGAACTGGCCATCGCCAACATCTTCCCGGGCGACATGCTATGGAAAAATTTTGGGGTCACCCGCTACGGGCGCATCGTGTTTTATGACTATGACGAGATTGAATACATGACCGACTGCAACTTCCGCCGTATTCCGCCGGCCCCCAACGAGGAAGCCGAAATGTCCGGCGAGCCCTGGTATTCCGTGGGCAGGAACGACATTTTCCCCGAGGAGTTCGCCTTTTTCCTGCTGACTTCGCCGGCCATTCGCGCCGCCTTCATGCGTCACCACGCCGACCTGCTCGATGCCGGGTTCTGGCAACGGGCGCAGGAACAAATCCGCAATGGTGTCATCTGCGACTTCTTTCCGTACCCGGAGGAACTGCGCTTTTGCAATCGCTATGGCGGAGGGTGTGGAAAATGAAAAATCTGTTTTTCCTGGGCCTCGGTCTGGTTGCACTGGGTGTCGCCGCGCAGGCTTTGCCGGTGATGGAGTTGCATGCGGGCTTCCACCGCATCGAGGCCGAGGTGGCCCACACCCAGCCCGCGCGCGTGCAGGGTCTGATGCAGCGGCGCGAAATGGCGCCGCAGCGCGGCATGCTGTTCGTTTTTCCCGAGTCCGACCGGCACTGCATGTGGATGAAAAACACCGTGCTGCCGCTGGCGGTCGCTTTTCTCGATGATGCCGGACGCATCATCAACGTCGCCGAGATGCAGCCGGGAAGCGAAGAGAATCATTGCGCGGCGCGGCCTGCCCGCTATGCGCTGGAAATGAATGCCGGCTGGTTTGCCCGGCGCGGCCTCAAGCCCGGTGCACTTATCGGTGGTATCGAGCGCGCCCCGCAAGCGCGCTGAACCCCGATTCCCCGTTCAGCGCGGCTTGCCGGCGAGCTTGGCGCGATACATCGCGGCATCGGCGCTCTTGAGCAGGGTGATGGCGTCGTCGCCATCCTCGGGATAGAGAGCGGTGCCGATGCTGCAGCCGATGTGCAGTTCGTTGCCGTTGATCGAAAACGGCGTCTGGAAGGCGGTGGTGATCTTTGCGGCGAGGTTGGCGGCGGCAACCGGCGAGGCGGCGCTGTCCATCAGCACCACGAATTCGTCACCGCCAAGGCGGGCGACGGTGTCGGCGCGGCGCACCAGTCTCTTGAGGCGGCGCGAAGCCTTGATCAGCAGCAGGTCGCCGATATGGTGGCCGTGGACGTCATTGACCTCCTTGAAACGGTCGAGGTCGACGAACAGTAGGGCGATGTCGTGCTCGTCGCGCCGGGCGCGCTCGATGGCATGATCCAGCCGGTCGCTGAACAGCAGCCGGTTGGGCAGTTCGGTCAGCACGTCGTGATGGGCGAGAAAATCCAGCCGCGCCTGGGTCTGCTTGAGCGAGGAAATGTCAGCCATGACGCTGATGTTGTGGGTGATACTGCCGTCGGCGTCCTGCACCACGCTGATGGTTTGCAGGAGCGGGATGACCTGGCCGTCCTTGGTGCGGTCGTTGATCTCGCCGCGCCAGACGCCTTGCGTGTGCAGGGTGCGCCACATCTCGGCGTAGAACGCCGGTTCGTGCAGGCCCGACTTGAGGCAGCTCGGCGTGGCGCCGATCAGCTCGGCGCGGGAATAGCCGGTGATGCGCGACACCGCGTCGTTGATCTCGATGATGCGGTTGTCGGCGTCGGTGATGATGATGCCTTCACCGATATTCCCGAATACGGTGGCGTAAAGTTGCAGATGCCGCTCGATGGCCTTTTGTGCGCTGATGTCGTTGAACAACATGACCGTCTTGACGTGGCGGCCGGCTTCGTCGGCAATCTTCGAGGCGACGACTTGCACATCACGACCGTGCACGGTGGCGCCGTGGTTGGAGCCATTGGCATGGGAGCGGACCTCGCTCAACTCGACGGCGCAGGTGCACACGGCCGCCGCCGGCTGGCCGACTACCTTTGCCCGGTCGGCGCCGGCGAAGAACCAGTCGAGGGCGCGCAGATTGCAATCCTCGACCCGGTCGTCAAGATCGAGCACCACCACGGCCGCGCCGAGCGCGTCGAGGATGGTGCGGATCTCGTTCTGGGCGATCTCGAGGCGGTGATTGGTGGCGTTGAGATGGGTAATCACCTCGCCGAAGGAGTCGGCGATGATGCCGATCGGGTCGAGCGAAATCAGCGTTGTGTCGTCAAGCTCCTCGGGCCGCAGCGGCAGCGAGCCCATGACCATGAGCA
>JAUXNZ010000338.1 GCA_030682595.1 Rhodocyclaceae bacterium
CGCTCAACGACACGCAGGGCCATGACATGGGCGACCAGTTGCTGAAACAGGTCGCGGAACGCCTGAGGAACTGCGTGCGCGAGGGCGACACCGTGGCGCGGATCGGCGGCGACGAATTCGTGGTGGTGCTGACCGGATTGAGCGCACTGGAGCAAGACGCCGCCGCCAGCACCGAAGCGGTCGGTGAAAAGATTCTCGCCGCGCTCGGCCAGACGTTTTTGCTTGGCGCGGTGGTGCACCGCACCACCGCCAGCATCGGCATTGTCCTGTTCGACAGCCAGCCCGTCACCCTCGACGATTTGCTCAAGCAGGCCGACCTCGCCATGTACCAGGCCAAGGATGCCGGGCGCAACACGCTGCGCTTCTTCGACCCGGCCATGCAGGCCGCCGTGATGTCGCGCGTCACGCTCGAAACGGAATTGCGCGCCGCCCTGCACGAGCGCCAGTTTTTCCTTCACTACCAGGCGCAGGTGGCGAGTGAAGGCCGTCTGACCGGCGCCGAGGTGCTGGTGCGCTGGCAGCACCCAGCGCGCGGCATGGTGTCACCGGCCGAGTTCATTCCCCTGGCCGAGGAAACCGGGCTGATTGTGCCGCTGGGCGAGTGGGTGCTGGAAACCGCCTGCGCGCAACTCGCCGCCTGGTCGCAACAACCCGCGCTGGCCCATCTGAGTATCGCGGTGAACGTCAGCGCCCATCAGTTCCACCTGCCCGACTTCGTGGAGCGGGTGCTGATGGCGCTCCGGCGCACCGGCGCCAATCCGCAACGCCTGAAACTGGAGCTGACCGAAAGCCTGCTGGTCGCCCATGTCGAACAGATCATCGGGAAGATGTCCGCCCTGAAAGCAGAAGGCGTGAGATTCTCCCTCGACGACTTCGGCACCGGCTATTCCTCGCTGTCCTACCTCAAGCGCCTGCCGCTCGACCAGTTGAAGATCGACCAGTCGTTTGTGCGCGACGTGCTGACCGACCCCAACGACGCCGCGATTGCCAAAACCGTCGTGGCACTGGCCCATGGCCTGGGTCTGGGCGTCATCGCCGAGGGCGTCGAAACGGCAGCGCAGCGCGACTTTCTGGCTGGTGCGGGTTGTTATGCCTATCAGGGTTACTTCTTCGGCCGGCCGGTGCCGGTCCATGAGTTCGAGGCGCTGGCAAAAGTCGGCGCTGGCGGGACGGCGTAGCCGGGACGCCGCCAACCTGGGGACGGCGCTGCCGGGACGCCGCCAACACGGGGACGGCGACTATAATCACCCGCCCTCACATTGCCTGATTCGCCATGCCCAGCGCCCCCGCCAAAATCATTGAAACCTTCCCCAATCCGGCTCCGCAACGGGATTACCATATCCACATGGAAATCCCGGAATTCACCTGCCTGTGCCCGAAAACCGGCCAGCCGGATTTCGCGGTGCTGACACTCGACTATGTGCCCGACAAGCTCTGCGTCGAATTGAAGAGCCTGAAGTTCTACATCTGGAGCTTCCGCGACGAGGGACATTTTCACGAAGACGTGACCAACCGCATTCTCGACGACCTGGCCAGGACGCTGAAGCCCCGCTTCATGCGCCTGACGGCGCGTTTCTTCGTCCGCGGCGGCATCTTCACCAATGTGGTGGCCGAACATCGCAAGAAAGGCTGGCAGCCTGCCCCCGCCGTTCCGCTGGACGAATTTCCCGCCCAGTCCAACACACGATGAATCCGCACCTCGACCGGCTCCAGAGCTATCCCTTCGAGAAACTGCGGGACCTTTACGCCGCCGACACCCCGCCCGCCGGCCTTGCGGAGATCAAGCTCCACATCGGCGAGCCGCAACATCCGACACCGCAATTCATCAAGGATGCGCTGACGGCCAACCTCGGCGGTCTCGCCAACTATCCGGCCACCAGCGGCTCGGACGCCCTGCGCCAGTCCATCGCCGACTGGATCGCGCGACGTTATGGCATTCCCGCGCCGGACATTGCCACACAGGTGCTGCCGGTAAATGGCTCGCGCGAGGCGCTGTTCGCTTTTCCCCAGGCGGTGATCGCGGCGAAACACAAGCAACCCGTCGTCATATCCCCAAACCCCTTCTATCAGATTTACGAAGGCGCGGCGCTCCTGTCCGGCGCGCGGCCGTTTTTTCTCAACCAGACGCCGGAAAATGGTTTCCGCATGGACTGGGCCGGCGTGCCGGCAGAAATCTGGCAGGACTGCCAACTCGTCTACGTCTGCTCGCCCGGCAATCCCACCGGCAAGGTGATGCCGCTGGAAGACTGGCAGACGCTGTTCGAACTTTCCGACCGCCACGACTTTGTCATCGCCGCCGACGAGTGCTATTCAGAGATTTATTTCGATGAAGCCTGCCCGCCGCTCGGCGGCCTGCAGGCGGCACGACAACTCGGCCGCGACGACTACAAGAATCTCGTCATGTTCAGCAGCCTGTCGAAACGCTCCAACGTGCCGGGCCTGCGCTCTGGCTTTGTCGCCGGCGACGCGGCCATCCTCAAAAAGTTCTGGCTGTATCGCACCTACCAGGGTTGCGCGATGAGCCCGCCCATCCAGGCCGCCAGCGCGGCCGCCTGGCGCGACGAGGCGCATGTACGGGACAATCGCCGCCTGTATGGCGAAAAGTTCCGCCAGATCATGCCGCTCATCGCGCGGCATCTGCCCACCGCAAAACCCGATGCCGGGTTTTATCTGTGGGCGTCGGTCGCGGCGACGGGGCGCTCGGATACCGAATTCGCACGCGCACTGCGCCACCAATATAATGTGACTGTCCTGCCCGGCAGTTTTCTGGCGCGCACGGCGGCAGGCACGAATCCCGGCCACAATTTCATCCGCATCGCGCTCGTCGCCGGTAGCGAAGAATGCCTGGAAGCCGCCCGGCGCATAGAAGCCTTCTGTCAGTCGCTTTGAAATAATCACAAGGAATCCGCCATGCTCGAATTAAAAACCCTCATCGACCAGGCCTGGGAAGACCGCGCCAACCTGAAACCCGGCACCGCCCCGGCGCGGGTCGGCGAAGCGGTCGAACACGTCCTCGCCGAACTTGATGCCGGCAAGCTGCGCGTCGCCGAGAAAATCGACGGCCAGTGGGTCACGCACCAGTGGATCAAGAAGGCCGTGCTGCTGTCTTTCCGCCTGGAAGACAACGTGCTGATGGAGGGTGGCGACATGCGCTATTTCGACAAGGTGCCCACCAAGTTCGCCAACTACGATGCCCATGACTTCCAGAAAGGCGGCTTTCGCGTCGTGCCGGGCGCCGTGGTGCGGCGCGGTTCCTTCATTGGCAACAACGCCGTGCTGCTGCCCTGCTTCGTCAATATCGGCGCTTACATCGGCGAGGGCACGATGGTCGATACCTGGGTCACCGTCGGTTCCTGCGCGCAGATCGGCAAACACGTGCATCTTTCCGGCGGCGTCGGCATCGGCGGCGTGCTTGAGCCCATGCAGGCCAACCCAACCATCATCGGCGATAACTGCTTCATCGGCGCGCGTTCCGAGATTGTCGAAGGCGTCATCGTCGAGGACAACTGCGTAATTTCG
>JAUXNZ010000339.1 GCA_030682595.1 Rhodocyclaceae bacterium
GGCTACCGCGGTCTTGCCGGTTTGCCGGTCGCCAATGATCAGCTCACGCTGGCCACGGCCGATGGGCACCATGGCGTCGATCGCCTTGAGACCGGTCTGCACCGGCTGCGAAACCGACTTGCGCCAAATCACGCCAGGAGCGACTTTTTCGATCTTGTCGGTGAGCTTGGCTTCAATCGGGCCTTTGCCGTCGATCGGCTCGCCCAATGAGTTCACCACGCGGCCGATCAGCTCGGGGCCGACGGGCACTTCGAGAATGCGGCCGGTACATTTGACCGTATCGCCCTCGGTGATGTGCTCGTACTCACCCAGCACCACGGCGCCGACGGAGTCGCGCTCGAGGTTCAGCGCAAGGCCGAAGGTGTCGCCGGGAAATTCGAGCATTTCGCCCTGCATGACGTCGGCCAGGCCGTGGACGCGGCAGATGCCGTCGGTCACCGTCACCACCGTACCCTCGTTGCGGGCGGTGGGGGCAAGCTGCATGTTCTGGATCCGGCTCTTGATCAGTTCGCTGATTTCTGAGGGGTTGAGGTTCATTGAAAACTCCTAGTTCTTGAGCGAAACCGCCATGGCATTCAATTTGCCACGCACGGAAGCATCGATAACCTGGTCGCCCAGGGCGATGCGTACACCACCAATTAGCTCCGGCGCAAGTTCGACGGTCGCCTCGATCTTGTAGCCGAGCTTTGCTTCAAGGTCGGCCACCAGTTTGGAAAGCTGCGCTGCATCCAGCGGAAAAGCCGAGCTGATCACGGCGTCATGCGTGCCTTCAAGCGCGTTCTTGAGCTCCCCGAACAGGACGCTGATTTCGGGCAGCACCCCAAGGCGACGATTGTCGACCAGGACGCCGGCGAAATTGCGCTGCTCGTCGCTCAGTTCGCCAGCTACGCCGAGAAACAGCTCGGCCAAGGCGGCAGGGGCGATCCGTGGATCAGCAACGCACTCAAGCATAAGTTCATCGGCAGACGCGGCTGCCATGCGCTCCAGCGCGGTTTGCCAGGCAGCCAATGCGCCACCTGCCTTGGCCAGCTCGAAAGCTGCCTCGGCATAAGGGCGCGCGACGGTGACGTTCTCGGCCATGGCGGATCAGAGCTCCGCTTTCAGCTGACTGAGCAACTCGGCGTGGGCGGCGGGATTGATCTCCTTGCGGAGAATCTTCTCGGCGCCGGCGACGGCCAGCAAGGCCACCTGATCGCGCAGGGCCTCCTTGGCGCGCTGCGCGGCAACATCGGCCTCGCCCTCGGCGGCGGTGCGCGCGGCGGCGATGATGCGATTTGCCTCGGCACGCGCTTCGTCGAGGATCAGCGCACCCTGGCGCTCGGCGCCACCCCGCAGCTCGTTGGCCGACTCGCGCGCCTTGCGTAGCTCGTCGGTGGCGCGGCGTTCGGCCAGCGCCAGATCGGTTTTCGCCCGGTCCGCCGCCGCCAGACCATCGGCGATCTTGGACGCGCGTTCGTCGAGTGCCTTCATGATGGGCGGCCACACGAATTTCATCGTGAACCACGCCAGAATGAAGAACACCACGAACTGGGCGAAGAGTGTTGCGTTCAGATTCACGGTTCTCGCTCCTGTTAGTTACGGCATGACCCTGAGGTCAGCCTTCACTGAGTTCCATTTAGGCTTGAAGGGGCGCCGTTTATTTGATGAACGGGTTGGCGGTGGTATACCAGAGGGCGATACCGGTACCGATAATGAACGCGGCATCGATCAGGCCGACCAGCAGGAACATCTTGGTCTGCAAAGTATTCATCAGCTCGGGCTGGCGGGCCGATGCTTCGAGGAAGCGGCTGCCCATGATGCCGATGCCGATACAGGCGCCTGCGGCACCGAGACCGATGATTAGGCCGGCGGCCAGCGCAACAAAACCTACGACGTTGCCTTCCATGATGACTCCTTGTGTTTAAAAAATGCGGGTTGAAAAAGCGGGATTGATTGATACAGACTGATTAGTGACTCTCATGCGCCTGACCGATATACACCAGC
Source organism: Rhodocyclaceae bacterium (assembly GCA_030682595.1). Taxonomy (GTDB): domain Bacteria; phylum Pseudomonadota; class Gammaproteobacteria; order Burkholderiales; family Rhodocyclaceae; genus Sulfuricystis. The sequence continues at coordinate 1,984 of JAUXNZ010000339.1, forward strand.
GTCAGCATCATGAAGATGAAGGCCTGGAGGGTAATGATCAGGATATGGAAGATGGCCCAGACGGTGCCGGCAATAATGTGGCCAACCCAGAGCAGCCCGCCGCCGAAGGTGCCGGCCCAGGCGGCGCCCATCAGCGCGATCAGCATGAAGATGAGTTCGCCCGCATACATGTTGCCGAACAGCCGCATGCCGTGCGAGACCGTCTTGGCGACGAACTCGATGATCTGCATGGCGAAGTTGATCGGATAGAGCAGGAAATGGTTGCCGAAGGGCGCGGTGAACAGTTCATGCATCCAGCCACCCAGGCCCTTGATCTTGACGTTGTAGTAAAGACACATCACCAGCACGGCCAGCGACATGCCGAGCGCGGCATTCAGGTCGGCGGTCGGCACGACGCGCATGTAGTTGATACCGACCAGCGCACCAAGCGTGGGCAGCATATCGACCGGCAGGAGGTCCATGGCGTTCATCAGGAAGATCCAGATGAAGACCGTCAGCGCCACCGGCGCGACGAACTTGCGCGATTCTGCCGAATGAACGATGCCCTTGGCCTGGTCGGCAACCATTTCAATCAGGATTTCGACGGCGGCCTGGAAGCGCCCAGGGACGCCGGAGGTGGCCTTTTTCGCCGCGCGTGCCATGACGAATACCGCCAGAAGGCCAAGCGCGATCGAGTAAAACATGGTGTCGAGGTGGATAACCGACCAGTCGACCAGCGAGGTCTGCTTGACGTTGGTCAGGTGGCCGAGGTGGTGGCTGACGTATTCGGATGCAGTCGGTGCGTGCGCGGTGGCCATGTTTTCAAGTCTTAAGCAAGAGTGCAAAAAGATTAACAAACAGCACAGCAAACAATCCGGCAATGAGCGCCGGCCAATTCACATCAATCAGGCGTGGCAGAAACAACAGCAACGCAATTACAGCAGACAGCTTGACGGCCTCGCCGATCAGAAAACCCGCCGCGCCCGCCTGCCGCGTCGCAATGGAAAGACGCAACCGCAGCACAAACAGCAGATTGGGCAGGAAGTAGGCAGCGCCACCGGCCAGGGCTGACAATCCAGCCGAACGCGCCCCCCCCGATCCCGCCAGCAGGCCCGCTACCGCAGCCACCGCCAGGATCGCAGCCGCCTGGAGCAAGAGAGTCTTGAACATGCCCCGGAAGCCTTTCCACCGCAATTTTTTTCTTATCGTGGTGCTTGCCGATCCAGCCGGCTTGCACTTCGCGCTACCGCACAGGTCCCGAACGTTAAAGTGATTGAGGTGATAAGTCAATTGCCTGTTCATGGAGGCTTTTTATGGTGTGCTTCATAATTCTGTTCGTGGTCTTTTGGGCGCGCGGCGGCGCTTCATCCGCGCAGCCGCCTTAATATGCCATCGAGCTGATCGAGGCTGGCAAACCGGATGGCGAGCGTACCCGCCCCCTTCCGGTTAGCGCTCACTTTTACCGTGGCGCCGATGGCGTCGGACAAATCCTCTTCCAGACGCGCCAGGTCGCGCCCCTTCTCCGGCGCGAAACTTTTATGTTCCGGCGGCTTGAGTTCGCGCGCCACGCGCCGTTCCGTTTCGCGCACCGAATAGCCCTTGTCGGCGATCTCGGCGGCCAGGCGGCCCTGCTCGGATTTCGTCATGGCGAGCAGCGCGCGCGCGTGGCCCATCTCGATGTCACCGGCCATCAGCAGATCCTGGGCCGGCTTGGCGAGTTGCAGCAGGCGCAGCAGATTCGTCGCGGCGGACCGCGAGCGCCCGACGGCATCGGCTGCCTGCTGGTGCGTCATGCTGAATTCATCGATGAGGCGCTGCAATCCCGCCGCCTCCTCCAGCGGATTCAGATCCTCGCGCTGGATGTTCTCGATCAGCGACATCGCCAGCGCCGCATCGTCGGGAATATCGCGAATCAGCACCGCGACTTCGGCGAGACCGGCGATCTGCGCCGCCCGCCAGCGCCGCTCGCCGGCGATGATTTCGAAACGACCGCTGCCCACCGGGCGCACCGAAATCGGCTGGATCAGGCCCTGCGCCTTGATCGAGGCAGCGAGATCTTCCAGCGAGCCCGGGTCCATGCGCGTGCGCGGCTGATACTTGCCCGGCTGCAGGTCGCCAATCGGCAGCGTGGCCTGGCGCTGCGCCTCCGCCGCGCCCGCATCGCCGGACAGCAGCGCCTCCAGCCCCCGGCCCAGTCCTTTTTTGCGTTGCATCATGTCGCCTGCCCTCCCTGGTTCATTTCTTCCGCATCCCATTGTTTGACGCGCGCGATCATTTCCTGCGCAAAGGCCAGATAGGCCACCGCCCCTTTCGCCGACTTGTCGAACAGCACGCCCGGCACGCCGTAGCTGGGCGCCTCGGCCAGCCGCACATTGCGCGGCACGATCGTCTTGAAGACTTTCGCGCCGAAATGCTGTTCGAGTTGCGCCGAAACCTGATTCGACAGCGTCGAGCGCGTGTCGAACATGACGCGCAGCAAGCCGATGATCTTGAGGTCGCGATTCAGGTTGGCATGCACCTTTTTGATGGTGTTTACCAGGTCGGAAAGCCCTTCCAGCGCGTAATACTCACATTGCATGGGGATGATGACGCCATGCGCGGCGCACAGGCCGTTGAGCGTCAGCAGCGACAGCGACGGCGGGCAGTCGATCAGCACAAAGTCATAGTCGGCGCGCTGCGCGGCAAGCGCGGTTTTGAGACGTGTTTCGCGCAGCTCCAGGTCGACCAGTTCAATCTCCGCGCCGGCCAGATCGCGATTGGCGGGCAGCACGTCAAACGCGCCGGTCGGCGACGCTACCCGCACCGCGGCCAGGGAATCCAGGCCGACCAGCAGCTGATAGACCGAGCGTGTCAGGCTGCGCTTGTCGATGCCGCTGCCCATGGTGGCATTGCCCTGCGGGTCGAGGTCGACCAGCAGCGTGCGCTGCCCGGCCTGCCCCAGCGCGGCGGCCAGATTAACCGTGGTGGTGGTCTTGCCGACCCCGCCTTTCTGGTTGGCGATGGCAAAAATATGCATTTCAGATTTTCTCCAGTTGCAGCAAGTGACGTTGGGCTTCGAGGCCGGGGACGTGCAGTTCGTGGCTGGCGGACACGCGCCAGGCGGCCGGCAAGGCGGCGATCTCGTCGGCAGGATACGCACCCTTCAGCGCCCACAGACAGGGCGACAGATGCCCGGCAAGGCGGATGAAATCGCCCAGACTGGCGAAGGCGCGCGCGATCACCGCGGAAAATGTCCCCTTGACATCCTCAACCCGTCCGCAGTGAATGCTCACATTGGCCAAGCCCAATTCAATCTTGACCTGACGCTGAAATGCGGCCTTTTTGTCGACGGCCTCGATCGAGGTGATCGACCAATCGGGCCGGGCAATCGCCAAAACAATCCCGGGCAGGCCGGCGCCGCTGCCGATGTCGGCCAGACTGAATGCGCGCCGTTCCGCCAGCGCCGACTTTATTGCCCCCCCCCGCTCGCAACCCCGGCTCGCAGCCCCCCACCCCCGGAGGGGGCAATCCGCTGGCGTCGGCTTGGGGCGGCCCGGCGCCGACTTTTCCAAGATGGGTAAAACTGCCAATGAATCAAGCAGATGGTGCGTCACCATCGCGTCCGGATCGCGAATCGCCGTCAAGTTATAGACCTTGTTCCATTTGGCGAGCAGCGCCAGATAAGCGGAGAGTTTATCAGCGGCCCCCGCAGACAGGTCAAGGTCGAGCGCTGCGATGCCGTCAGCCAGATTCACACCCGCCCCCGCAGTTTCTTCAGATGCACCAGCAAAATCGAAATGGCCGCCGGCGTCACGCCCTGCATGCGGCTGGCCTGCCCAACGGTCTGCGGGCGCTGCTGCGCCAGTTTTTGGCGCACCTCGTGCGACAGGCCGGGTACGGCGGCGTAATCCAGATCAGCGGGGATCGGCGCATCTTCCTGCGCCGCCATCCGCGCCACATCCTCCTTCTGCCGCTCGATATAGCCCTGATATTTGGCCTGAATCTCCACCTGTTCGATGACGGCGGCCGCCGCGACCGACTCGCCCGTACCGGACAAGCTCATCAGTTCGGTGTAGCTGACCGCGGGACGGCGCAACAGGTCGAACAAGGCATATTGCCGGCGGCCGCCGCGCTTTGCCTGCCCCGCCCCGCCGCCTTCATCCTCGCCCGGCTTGCCCAGCACCCGTTCGACCTCGCGCACCGGCAGCGCGTCCAGATTGATCGAGGTACGCTTCAGCCGCGCCGCCTCGGCGGCAATCGCATCGCGCTTGCGATTGAAGGCATCCCAGCGGACATCATCAACCAGCCCAAGACGCCGGCCGGTTTCGGTCAGACGCAGATCGGCATTATCCTCGCGCAGACTCAGGCGGAACTCGGCGCGGCTGGTGAACATCCGGTAGGGCTCGGTCACGCCGCGCGTGATCAGGTCATCGACCAGCACACCCAGATATGCCTCGTCACGGCGCGGCCACCAGGCCTCCTGCCCACGCGCCTGCAGCGCGGCATTGATGCCCGCCAGCAGCCCCTGCGCCGCCGCCTCCTCATAACCCGTGGTGCCATTGATCTGGCCGGCGAAGAACAGGCCGCGCACCGCTCGCGTCTCCAGCGACGCCTTGAGGCCACGCGGATCGAAATAGTCGTATTCGATGGCATAGCCGGGACGCGTGATATGGGCGTTTTCCAGCCCGCGAATCGAGCGCACCAGTTCAAGCTGGACATCGAAGGGCAAGCTGGTGGAAATCCCCTGCGGATAGATCTCGTGGGTGTCGAGACCCTCGGGTTCGAGAAAGATCTGGTGACTGTCCTTGCCGGCAAAGCGATGGATCTTGTCCTCGATGGACGGACAGTAGCGCGGCCCGACCCCCTCGATGACGCCGGTGAACATCGGCGAGCGATCCAGCCCGCCGCGAATGATGTCGTGGGTACGCGCATTGCTGTGGGTAATCCAGCACGGCACCTGGCGCGGGTGCTGCGCCGCCGTGCCGAGGAACGAAAACACCGGCACCGGTGTATCGCCCGACTGTTCCTGCATCACCGCATAGTCGATGGTCTTGCCATCGAGGCGCGGCGGCGTGCCGGTCTTGAGCCGCCCGACCGGCAACTGCAACTCGCGCAGTCGCGCCGCCAGCGAGAGCGAGGGCGGATCGCCAAAGCGGCCGGCCCGGTAACTTTCCAGGCCGACATGCACCAGTCCGTTCAAAAAGGTGCCGGCCGTCAACACTACCGTTGCCGTCTCGAAGCGCACGCCCAGTTGCGTCACCACCCCGGTCACCCGGTCGCCAAGCATCGTGATGTCGTCCGCCGCCTGCTGGAACAGGGTCAGGTTCGGCTGGTTTTCCAGTTGCTGGCGGATCGCCTGCCGATATAAAGAGCGGTCCGCTTGGGCGCGGGTGGCGCGCACCGCCGGACCCTTCGAGGCGTTCAGGATGCGAAACTGGATGCCCGCGACGTCGGTGGCCTGCGCCATGGCGCCGCCCAGCGCATCGACCTCCTTGACCAGATGCCCCTTGCCGATGCCGCCGATCGACGGGTTACACGACATCGCCCCCAGCGTTTCGATGTTGTGCGTCAGCAGCAGCGTGCGCGCACCTGCCCGCGCGGCAGCCAGCGCAGCCTCGGTGCCGGCATGGCCACCGCCGATAACAATCACGTCGAAGCGAGTTGGAAAAAGCATGTGGCAATGAAAGGCAGGGGAGGATCTGTTGCTTAACGAAAAGAGGCGCAATGATACGCCCGCGCCACAGCAACACCAAACCCTTCACTGTTTCACGTGAAACATCAGCGCACTGTTTCACGTGAAACAACGAGCCGGCTACGGCATCAAGGTATCCCAGCCAATCTTGGCAATCAGCAGCGTCGTCATGGCCAGAAACACCACGCGGATAAAGCCGCTGCCATGCTTGATCGCCATCCGCGCGCCGAGCTGCGCTCCGGCGATGTTGCAAACCGCCATGCCCAGGCCAAGCGCCCAGAGCACATGACCGGTCGGAGCAAACAGCAGCAGCGCCCCGGCATTGGTAGCCGCATTGACAATCTTGGCGGAAGCCGAAGCGCGGAGGAAATCCATACCGAACAGTCGCACAAAGGCAAAGATCATGAAGCTGCCAGCGCCAGGACCAAAAAAGCCGTCGTAAAACCCCAGCAGCGCACCGACCGCAATCGCCACCCAGCGGATGCGCTGAACCGGCACGTGCGACACCCTTTCATGTTTGCCGAAATCCCGCTGCACCAGGGTGTAAGCCGCCACGACGATCAACAGCACCAACACCAGCGGCCGCAGCACCTCCTTCGGCATCACGGTTACCGTCGCCGCGCCCAGAAATGAAAAGGCAAAGGCGGCAAGCGCCGCCGGCAGAACAATCGACCAATGAATTTTCACCTCGCGCAGGTAACGTCGCGCGGCATTCAGGGTGCCGAAGATCGAGGCAATCTTGTTCGTGCCAAACAAGGTCGCCGGCGCCTCGCGCGGAAAACCGGCCAGCAGCGCCGGCACCTGAATCAGCCCGCCGCCACCCGCAACGGCATCGACAAAACCAGCAAACGCCGCCGCCAACAGCAGGGCCATCCAGATACTGTCAAACATCATGGTGATCGCCGCCCCTTTGTCGGCTGAGTGAAAGAACGCCGTACCGCCAGCGCCGACTTTTGCTTCTCGGCGCAATCATACGGGCCAGGCCAATTCATCATAGTCTGTCGAGCGGGCTGATCACCCCATGCCCGCCCTTATTCAACACATGCATATAGATCATGGTGGTCGAAACATCCGCGTGGCCCAGCAGCTCCTGCACCGTGCGGATGTCCTGACCGCTTTCCAGCAGATGGGTGGCGAATGAATGCCGCAAGGTGTGCGGCGTCGCCGGCTTGGCAAGGTGCGCCGCCGTCACCGCCTTCTTCATCGCCCGCTGCAACAGTTTTTCATCGACATGGTGACGGCGCACCTGCCCGCCGCGCGGGTCGGTCGAATGGCTACCCGAACAGAACACGTAGTGCCAGCCCCACTCGGTCGCCGCGTTGGGATACTTGCGCGCCAGCGCATCGGGCAGCCACACCGCGGCAAGCCCGGCAGCCACATCATCATCGTAAATCAGCCGGCGGCGCTGCAAATGCTCCACCAGCGGCTGCCCCAGCGCCGCGGGCAACATGGTCACCCGGTCCTTGCCGCCCTTGCCCTCGCGAATCAATATTTCATTGCGGCCGAAATCGACATCCTTCACCCGCAGCCGCACACACTCCATCAGGCGCATGCCCGTGCCGTAGAGCAAGCGACCCATCAGGCCATATACGCCATCCATGCGTTCCAGCACCGCGCGCACCTCGGCCTGGGTCAGCACCACCGGCAAGCGCCGCGACGGCTTGGCACGCGTGACATCGTTCAACCAGGGCAGCTCGATGCCCAGCACCTCGCGATAAAGAAACAACAGGGCGGCCAGCGCCTGGTTCTGCGTCGACGCCGACACCTTGCCAACCACCGCCAGATCGGTCAGAAAAGCCTCGACCTCCGGCGCCCCCAGGTCGCGCGGGTGCCGCTTGTCATGAAAATATATATATCGCCTAACCCATTGAACATATTGCGTTTCGGTGCGAATGCTGTAATGCTTCGTCCTGATGCGCGCACGCACCTGATCGAGGAGCTTGGGCGCAGTAGGTGTCTTTTCAATACTCACAGGTTCCATATGCGGGCAGACAATATGATAGTGTTTGCTAATACAAGAGGATAGCGGCACATGACAGGCAATATACACCTGACTGATCCCGCATATACACCCTTTTGTGTGTCTACTTAACGTTAGAGCGCATCGAAACCGCGTCCATCATCATTTGCTGCACTTGCAGCGCCGTATATGCGTGATGTCCCTCTAGTATCACCGGGGTTTTTGCGCACCGAAGCTCTGCTGCCACGCGTTCCGCTCTAATCAGTTTTTGCACGCACGCAATGCACACGCCATCCGAGCTGTGCTCGCAGTTCATGAGGTTCGGTATAGTCATTCTCTTTTTCCTTTAATCGTTGGCTCTAACTATCCCATGAGGCGACCGGCTTCGCCGCCGCCTCATGGCCGGCGTTAGAGCGCGCGTCAATCTGCTCAGCACAGTAATGCGCTCCCTTGCCGTTATGGTCGGCAACTCTGCATATCATCTTGCACGCCTCGCGCTCTTCTTCCGCAACAAATTGCGCAAACATCTGAAAGTCGCCGCCCGAAAACTTCAGGCCGTAGCTTCCGTTTTCCACCGTGAATCCTGCCTTCTTTGCCAGTGCTTCAATGTTCATTTCTTTCTCCGTAGTTACCCGCGCCCTAACCCGTCGTTCGAGCGGAGCTTCGCCATAATGCCGGCGAATCCCGCTCAACTCAGACTACAAGGGCTTCCCCGCGAAGGTCAAGGATGAAATTTGCGATGGTTATACGTGGCCGTTCTCCTGAAGCGCGCAGCGCTTCACTAATGTGGTTCTCGGGTTGTTCGTGCCGTTGACT
>JAUXNZ010000340.1 GCA_030682595.1 Rhodocyclaceae bacterium
GTGATGTCGGGCACCATCGCCCATACCAATCATCTGCTGGAAAGCTATATCGACGGCCTCAACAGCCGCCGCCCGGCGCTCTTCAACATCTACGCGGTCTGCCCGCCCGAGCATGGCGTCGGTGACGACCGGAGCGTCGACCAGAGCAAACTGGCGGTCGAGAGCCGCGCCTATCCACTGTTCCGTTTCGACCCCGATGCCGGCACCACCTTCAGCGAATGCGTGAGTCTCGAGGGCAATCCCGCGCTCGACAACGACTGGCCGACCTACACGCTGAAATATGCCGATGACAGTGGCGCCGAAAAGAGCATGACGCTGCCGATGACCTTTGCCGATTTCGCCGCCACCGAGGCGCGTTTCCTCAAGCAGTTCAAAAAGGCACCGCCGGAGACCTGGAACGCCAACATGGTCATGCTGGCCGATTTTCTGGAACTGGATGCCGACGCGCGCGAGGGCAAGTTCCCCTACATCTGGGGTGTCGATACCAAGAACCGCCTGATGCGCCTGCTGGTGACGGAAGACATGGTGCGGGCTTCCGCCGAGCGTCTGCAGTTCTGGCGTCAGTTGCGCGGCATCGCCGGTCTCGATGTGCAGCCGTCGGACGCCGCGGAAATCGCGGAGCGCGTGCGTGCCGATCTGCTGGCGAAGATCTCCAATACGCTGGGCCTGGCGGGCAGCGATGCCTATGCGGGCGGCACCAACGCCGCCCCAGACGCCAATGCCGTCTCGCCAGCGCCGACTTTTGAGGCTGCGGCAGCGGGAACTTCCGTCGACTACGAGCCGGTCTGGGTCGAAACGCCGGAATGCACGGCCTGCGACGAGTGCACCACGCTCGCCCCCAAGGTGTTCGCCTATAACGACCAAAAGCTGGCCATCGTCATCAATCCCAAGGGCGCGAAATTCGCCGATATCGTCAAGGCGGCGGAAAAATGCACGGCGTTCTGCCTGCACCCGGGCACGCCGTGGAACATGAACGAGCCGGGCATCGAGAAGCTGATGGCGCGCGCGGCTAAACATAACTGAGCATAACTGAGCCAATGAAACTCCTCTCCTACTTCCGTGGCGAGGCTTTCCAGCGCGGCGTGCATCCGCCGTCCTGCAAGCTGACGGCGAGCACGCGGATTCGCCGCCTGCCGTTCGCGCCGAAAGTGACGGTGCCGTTGTCGCAGCATATCGGCAAGGTGCCGCGTCCGATCGTCCGGGTGGGGCAGGAAGTGGTGCGCGGCGAGCCGATCGCCAGGAGCGATGAATGGTTGTCGGTGCCGCACCATGCCCCGGTAACCGGCGTGGTTGAGTTCATCGGCCTGCGCCCCGGTGTGCGCGGGCCCTGGGTCGAGTCGATTGTCATTCGCGCCCATCCGGGCGCGTCGCAAGAGGATCAGTGGGGGCGGCCGCGCGACCTGGCCGACGCCACGGGCGGCGACATCCTGCAGGCGATCTGGGACAGCGGCATGGTCGGCCTGGGCGGCGCGGCCTTTCCGACCCATGCCAAGCTGACGGTGCCGAAGCAGGCGAAGGTGCATACGCTGGTGGTGAATGGCTGTGAGTGCGAGCCCTATCTGACCTGTGACCATCGCGTCATGGTGGAACAGGCCGATGCGCTGGTTGCCGGTATTCGCTATGCGATGCGGGCGACCGGCGCAGTGCGCAGCATCGTCGGCATCGAGGACAACAAACCGGACGCCGCGGTGGCGATTCGTGAAGCCATCGCGCGTCGCGGCGGAATTCCGGAGGGGGAGATCTACGCCGAACTAGTGCCGACCAAGTATCCGCAAGGCTCGGAGAAAATGCTGGTCATGGCGCTGTTCGGCGTGGAAATTCCGGCCGGTGATTTGCCGGTGTCATTGGGGATGGTGGTGAACAACGTCGGCACGCTGGCGGCGCTGGGCAAGTTGCTGCCGGCCGGGCGCGGGCTGACCGAGCGGGTCGTCACCATTACCGGCCCCGGTGTCGCCAAGCCGGGCGACTACATCGTGCCGCTCGGCACGCCCTTGCGCTTTGTGCTCGATTACGCCGGCGCGCCAGGGGCGGAATCGCGGCAGGTGATCCTCGGCGGGCCGATGATGGGCCAGGCGGCCGCCTCGCTTGATGTGCCGATCACCAAGGGCATGTCCGGGGTGCTGGTGATGCAGGGCGACGAACTGGCCTGGCGTGAGCACCAGAAAACCTACCCGTGCATCAAGTGCGCCGAGTGCGTCGAATCCTGCCCGATGGGCCTCAACCCCTCGCAACTCGGCATGCTGGCCGCGAAACGCGAATATGACCTGATGGGCAGCGACTATCATCTCGGCGAATGTTTCGAGTGCGGCTGTTGCTCGTATGTGTGCCCGTCCAACATTCCGCTGGTGCAGCAGTTCCGCATCGCCAAGCAGATTTTGCGCGAGAAGGCGATTTCAAAATGAGCGCCATCCACAGAGCCGCCTCAAGGGGGGCGCAGCCAGATAACCGGAGTCCGCGCCAGCGGACGAACCACCGTCACCCCCTTTCAGGGGAAGGGGGATGGGGGGAAGGCCCATTATGACGATCGAAATACGTTCCGCCCCGCACATCAAGGGCACGCGCAGCGTCGAACAGATCATGCGCCATGTCGTCTGGTCGCTCATGCCGATCTGCGCCTTCTTTGTCTTTCAGTACGGACTGTCGGCGTTGCTCTCGTTGCTCGTGGTCACCGTGAGCTGCCTGCTCACCGAGCGCTTTTTCGTCCGCCAGGGCGGCCAGTCGGGCGACATCGGCGACTTCTCCGCCATCATCACCGGGCTCTTGCTGGCGCTTTCCCTGCCACCCGGCTTCCCGCTGTGGATGGGCGCGGTAGCGGGCATCGTCGCCATTGCACTCGGCAAGGCGCTGTTCGGCGGCATCGGTTTCAACGTTTTCAATCCGGCGCTGATCGGCCGCGCCTTTGTGCAGGCGGCGTTCCCGCAGGCGATCGCCAGCTATACGCCGTCTTTCATGCCGGGCCGGTTTTACGAGTTCATTCCCTCGTCGATGACCATTCCGCTGATGCAGCCGGTCAGTGTCGTGGCATGGCTGCAGGACCGGCAGTTCGATGCGCTGGCCGGCGCGACGCCGCTGGCGAAGTGGAAATTCGAGGGGGTGCTGGTCAATGCCGACGAACTGCTGACCTCGCTGTCCGGCCACATGGCGGTGGGGCCGTCGCCGGTGCTGATCCTCGTCTGCGGCGCCTATCTGGCCTTCCGCCGCTTCCTTGACTGGCGCATTCCGGCGGCGATCCTCGGCAGCGCCGGCCTGACCGCGTGGATGCTGTTCGCGCTCAACGACGTGCGCTTCCCCAATCCCTTCTTCATGCTGTTCTCCGGCGGCCTGATCCTCGGCGCGGTGTATATGGCGACCGACATGGCGACCTCGCCGGTGACGCCCAAGGGGATGTGGGTGTATGGCGCGCTGATCGGCCTCCTGACCGTGATCATCCGTTATTACAGCGGCCTGCCGGAAGGCGTCATGTATGCCATCCTGATTGCCAATGCCGCCACGCCATTGATTGAAAAAATCACCCAGCCGACGCCGTTCGGCAAGGGGGTTCTGAGCAACTTCGGCCGCCAGAAGAAAGGCGCTTCCTACCCCCTGCATTCCGGTTACATCTCGCGTGAAGACGCCGGCGCCGTAACGCCGAAGAAGCGCTTCCTGTTCAACAAACCCAAGCAGCCTCCCAAAGAATGACCAGCGCCGTAATCCCTCCGCAAACGACGTCCGCAGTGGCGATGATTCGCACGCTCGGGCTGATTGCCGCCCTCTGCGGTTTCATCATTGTTTCGGCCTATCAGGGCACTTACGACGCGGTGCGGGAGAACAAGCGCATTGCCGTCGAACGGGCGGTGTTCAAGGTGATCCCGACCGCCCGGTCGATTGTCGAATATGTTGCTTCGCCTGCCGGTGAAATTGTAAAAGTCGGCGCTGGCGGGACGGCGGCAGTGAGTGGTGCGGTGAAGTTTTACGCGGGTTACGATAAGGACAACAAGCTGGCCGGCATTGCCGTCGAGGGCGTCGCCAAGGGCTATTCCGACCACGTGCGCATCCTGTTCGCCTACGATCCGGAGGCGCAAACGGTTTCCGGTTTCGGTGTGGTGGCCTCGCGCGAAACGCCGGGTATCGGTGACAAGATTCTGGTGGACAAAAACTTCCTGGCGAACTTCCCGCTCGAGGCAAAGCTGACCGCGGACCTGAAAAAACTTGCCAACGCCATTGTCACCGTCAAGCATGGCAGCAAAACCAACCCGTGGGAAATCGATGCCATTACCGGCGCGACGATTACCTCGCGCGCCGTCGGCCGCGCGATCAACGATGCGGCGCAGTTGCTGCTGCCGCGCATTGTTCCGCATCTCTCCGCGCTTAAGGAAAAGCCATGAACGCCTCGACGACCGAACGCTGGGATGAATTCATGGAAGGCATCTGGCGCCAAAACCCGCTGTTCGTCATGGTGCTGGGCCTGTGTCCCGCGCTGGCGGTCACGGTGTCGGCGGTCAATGCCTTGTCGATGGGCCTGGCCACGACGTTTGTGCTGACCTGCTCCTGCGTGCTGGTGTCCTTGCTGCGCAAGCTGATTCCCAAGGAAGTGCGCATCGCCACCTACATCGTCATCATCGCCACTTTCGTCACCGTGGTCGATTACCTGATTCAGGCGATCAGCCTCGCGCTCTACGATGCGCTGGGCGCCTTCATCCAGTTGATCGTCGTGAACTGCATCATCCTCGGCCGCGCCGAGGCGCATGCCTCGAAGAATCCCCTGTTGCCGACGCTGATCAATGCTCTCGGCATGAGTGCCGGCTTCACCCTCGGCCTGTTCGCCCTCGGCGCCGTGCGCGAGATTCTCGGCGCCGGCACCTTCTTCGGCATTTCGCTGTTCGGGCCAGACTTCCAGCCCTGGGTGGTGATGGTGCTGCCGCCCGGTGGCTTCTTCGTGCTCGGCGCGTGGCTGCTGATCTTCGCCGCCTTCGCGCGGCGCAAGAACGCCCCCCCCCCTTTGCCCCCCTCGCAGGGGGTTCGATAATGCTCGCTACGCTCGACTGTCTTGGGGTGCATTCGGTAAGCTGCCGTGCGGTTTGCGCCTGGTGGCGCGTGTCGCATTTGCTCGGGGCGGCCCTTCGCAAATGCTACGTAATTTCATGTAAGGAGATGAGCAGCCATGCATGAAACCGCCGCCCAGATCTTCATCAACGCCTTTCTCGCCAACAACTTCGTGCTGGCGATGTTCCTCGGCCTGTGCCCCTTCATCGGCGTGTCGGGCAAGCTGGAAACCGCCGTACCGATGGGCGTTGCGTCCACCTTCGTGATGCTGGTGGCCTCGTTGTGCGCCTTCGGCATCAACCTGCTGCTCGACCAGCTCGGCCTCGAATTCCTGCGGCTGATCGCCTACATCGTCATCATCGCCGCGACGGTGCAACTCGTCGAGATGGTGTTGAAGAAATACAGTCCGAGTCTATTCCGCGCGCTCGGCATCTATCTGCCGCTGATCACCACCAACTGCGCGGTGCTCGGTGTGGCGCTATTCCAGACGGCGCGCGAATATGACTTTGTCCAGTCGATCACCTTTGCCGTCGGCGCTGGGGCAGGATTTACCTTGGCGCTGGTGCTGATGGCCAGCGTGCGTGAACGTCTGCAACTGTCCGACGTGCCCGCCGTGGCACAAGGTACTGCCCTGTCGCTGATGCTGGCCGGCATCCTGTCGCTGGCGTTCATGGGCTTTGCGGGCCTGGGTGGCTGAACAGTTGTGTCGCTTTATCTGACCACTATCGGGATTATTTTCGCCCTCCTGTTGGCCGGCATTGTTGTCGATCGCTTGTATCGGGCGTTTGCCGCGCGCAATCCCCAGTTGGGACCGTTCCGCAAGAGCGGTGAAGGCTGCGGATGCTGCGCGAGCAAAAGCGGGTGCGGCGACGATAAGTCTTGTATGCGCTAACACAGTCAGAAGTAGGCAGCCGGGGTACCGGTGCATTTCTTCAGTAGTAAGTCTCCGAACGACTTCTACCCCCGAAAATCGTTCACAATCCACTCCTCGATTCATTGCTGGTTGATGCCAAACCAAGCCATGCCACAGGACAAGAAAGAAGAGCGCCAGATTCTCATTGTCAGCGATGACGGCGAAGAGGCGCGCGCGTCGTGCGCGAGTTGTTGCAGCGCGATTTTGCCAATCTGACGAGTGCCGACAGCGAGGAAGCCGGCTTGCATCTGTTTCAGGAAAAGTTGCCTGCAGTCCTCATCCTCGTGTTTCAGGAAATGGTGAAATCGGAGCGCTTTTACCTGATGCTCTATCGCCAGTGCGAGACGATGCGGGAAATACCGCATCAAACCCTGCTGCTGTGCAAGAGTAATGAATCCGACGCCGCATTCTCCCTGTGTCGCAGCAAGACTTTCGACGACTATCTGATCAACCGGCCAATGCATGACCCGCATCGTCTGCGGCTGGCGGTTCACCAGGCGCTGGTGCGCCAGTCGGGGCGTTCTGATTCGGTTTCGGTACAGCGTCAACTCTCCCATATCGGCAGCGACCTGCGCAGCCTCGATACTTTCGTCAGCAAGGCACTGGAGGGGGGGCAGGCACATCAGGCCGACTCGATCAAGGCATTTCGTGAGTTTGCCGGCCGGCTGACCATGGAACTGGATCAATTTGAAAGGCACATGAACAATGCTGCGCAGGGCGGTGCAGCCAAGGCCATCGAGGGTAGCGGTCTGCGCAAACAGTTTGATGAATTACGCCGCGACCGCGTTGAACCCGAAGTGCAACAGGTAGAAGGCAAGCTTCAGCAAGCCCAGCAATGGGCGCAGCAATTTGACCAGGACTACCGGGAGCATGTAGTCAAGGTCTCCAGTCATGATTTTCCACCCGCTCAGCCAGAAGTAATGTTGGTCGATGATGACGAGATGTACCGGGAAATGCTCGGTGTCATGCTGGAGGAGGTCGGGCTTCGCCTGGTCCTGGCCGAAAGCGGCGAAGCTGCACTGGCCGCGATGCGCCACCGGCGGCCCGATATCGTTCTGCTCGACTACAACATGCCAGGGTTGGGCGGAGAGGGGACGCTCCGCCAGATGAAGGCCGACCCGGAACTGCGGAGGATTCCGGTCATCATGATTTCCAGTACCAATACCCGCGAAGTCATGATGGCAGCCAGCCGGGCCGGTGCCTCGAATTTCGTTGTCAAGCCGAGTAACCGCCCGACCATCCTCGCCAAAATCCGGGCCCTGCTGCCCAAGAAGGCCGGTTAGGAAGGCGTCACCCTGGTGGTAGCCTTGCCGCCGGGCCGCCCTTCTCCCGCTTTGCGGGTGAAGGGCTTTCTGATGGATCCCCCTCTCCCCCGGCCCCTCTCCCGCAAGGGGCGAGGGGAGGAAAACATCCCCAGCAGTCTTGCCGCCGGGCCGCCCCAAGGCGAGAGGCACGCGGCGTCAGCCGCAATCCGCTCCCAAGTATGAACGGGGGCGCCCAGTGACAGACGAGCGCAGCGAGCTACAGTCACCTTCCCCGCGAGGGGGAGGCTGGGAGGGGGCGGGCGTTTACTTAGTGCCTAACGTCCTCCAACTGGCTCACGGCATCGTGTACCCGCTGGTTGGCTTCGTGGTGGCGCTTGATCAACAGCATGATGCCGGCGACAAGCAGGCCGAACATTCCGATTACCCAATAGATGTGTACGCCGAACATAATGAGCAGCGAGTAGGTGCTCGTCATGACAAGGATGGCAATGTTTTCATTGAAGTTCTGCACGGCGATGGAGTGACCGGCGCCCATCAGGATATGGCCGCGGTGCTGGAGCAGGGCGTTCATCGGCACGACG
>JAUXNZ010000341.1 GCA_030682595.1 Rhodocyclaceae bacterium
GGTCGGACGGGAAGGGCGGGACGTTGTCCTGCAACTGGGCGAGTTCATCCGCCAGATCGGCGGGCAGCAGGTCGCGCCGGGTGGACAGCACCTGGCCGAATTTGACGAAAATCGGCCCCAGCGCTTCCAGCGCCTCGCGCAGGCGCTGCCCGCGCGGCGCGGTGATCGTGCGCCAGAAGCACAGTGCATCCAGCAGCCGGAGCGGCAACGCCAGCCGGCCATCGGGGTCGTGTTCGAGAATCAGCCGGTCAAGGCCGAACCTGAGGCCGACACGGGCAATTTTGGCGAGACGGAAAATGCGCACGGGGAGAACAGCGAAAAAAGAGCCCGCACTTTAGCATCGAACCTTGTGCAAGCGCCGTCCCGCCAGCGCCGACTTTGTACGTGTGGTTGCCCCGCTTTCAAATGGACGTCATGATAGGATCACCAGCCAATGCAATTCTGAAGTTTGCGGCGCGGGCCGGGAAACCAAGCGCCCATCCCCCGCGTAACGGACAGCCTGGCAGCATCACCGGCTCACTGATGGAGGTATCCATGTACCACTGGCGTATGTCTCCTGTACGATACACAGATGCGCTTGCGGACGCCACCTGGCGTGGGGCGGCCCGCTTGGTGGCAGCGCTGGCAGCCGGCCTGGCTTATGCAACGCACGCCAGTGCCGCAAATTGCCTGTATGTCTCTTCCTACCACAAGGGCTACGAGTGGAACGATGGCATTGAGCGGGGCCTGGAGGAAGGGCTGCAGGGGAAGTGCGAACTGTCCCGGTTCTATATGGATACCAACCGCAACACAGCGCCCGAATTCGCACAGCGCAAAGCCCGCGAAGCCAGGCAGCTCATCGAGCAAACGCGCCCCGACGTGGTCATCGCCTGCGACGACCCGGCATCGCTGTATTTGATCATGCCCTATTTCAGGAATGCGGCAGTTCCCTTTGTCTTTTGTGGCGTCAACTGGACGGTGAAGGATTACGGCTACCCTTATTCCAACGTGACGGGGATGATCGAAATCGCCCCGATCAAGCCACTTGTAAATGAAATACGCGGCCTGCTGCCCAACGCCAGGAGGGGGATCTACCTGGCAGCCGACGTGATGACCCAGCACAAGGAATTCGCGGAGAACCGCGCGGCCTACGCCAAGGGCAATTTCGAACTGTCACCGGTTTTCGTCAAGACGCTGGCGGCCTGGCAGCAGGCCTTTGCCGCCGCCCAGCAAGCCGATTTTGTCGTGCTGGGGACCAATGCCGGGATCATGGACTGGGACAGTGCCAGCGCTCATCAAAGTGTGTTTTCCAGCGTGAAAAAACTGGTTGTCACCAACTATGACTGGATGGCGCCCTATGCCATGCTGGCCATGGCCAAGATCGCCGAGGAGCAGGGCGAATGGGCGGCGCAACTGGCGCAAAGCATCCTGAGTGGCATCAAGCCGGATACGCTGCCCATCGTGGCAAACCGGCGCTGGCAGACCTATGTCAATGTCGATCTGGCGGCCAGGGCGAAAATCCGGCTGCCGCCCCGTCTGGTGCATGGCGCCATGAAAGCGGGCCAGCCTTGATGCGTTGGCGCCTGCCCGGCATCTTCTCGCTGACGGGCGCCGCGCTCGCGCTGGGGTTCGTGATCACCGCGGCGGCCGCGAGCCTTGCCTTCATGAACCTGCTGCAGGATGAAGAGGCCGCCTTCGGGGTTGAAGTGGGTGCAATCAAGGACAACCTGGTGCAGCGTCTCGCCGCGGCGGACGAAGTGCTGCATGGCATGCGCATGCTGTTCGACGCTTCCACTGTTGTGGGTGCCGATGAATTCCAGGTCATTGGCAGCGATATTGCCGCAAACTATTCCTTCATCAAGGCCGCCATGTACCTGCCCTACATTGCCGACGATGAACGGGATTACTTCGAGAAATCCCGACGTGAAGAGGGCTACCCGACCTTCAGCATCAACACGTTCAGCGCTGGCAAGTACATCCCGGCCGAACGCCGGCCGCGCTATTTTCCGATCGTGTATCTGGAACCATTCTCGCCCCTGGCTTCACAGCAACTTGGCCTGGACCTCTTCGAGCAAGCCGAAATGCAGGCTTATCTCCTGCAGGCGATCGACAGCGGCGTGGCCACGGCAGCCATCCCCACCCAGGCGGCGCAGGCTGACGAGTATCTGGTGTTCAGGGCAATTTATGCCGCCAAGCCGCCAGCAAATATCGATGCGGTGGCAGAGCGCAGAAAGCTGATCAGCGGCTTCGTCGCCATCAAGGTGAATGCGCAAAAGCTCCTGTCCCTGGAAAAGATAGACCAGCGGGTGTCGGTTGCGGTAGAGGCACGCCCGCGCCTTGATCCAGGCAAACGGGTTGGCCTGCTCAAGTACGACGCGGCGGTCGGCGTGAAGGGCGGCCCCTGGCTGTTTGGGGTGCTCGAGCGGGAGCGCGACGTGTTGATTGGCGAACAGCACTATGTCTTCAAGTATCAGCGGTACCTGCACTGGAAGGACTTCAACTATCGACTGCTGTTCGTGGTGCTGCTTGCCGGTTCGCTGTTCACCTGGTTGTTGTGGTCCCTGGCCCGATCAACCCAGGCGCGGGCCGACGACCTGAAGCGGCGCAATCAGGAGATCGAACAGCTTGTCGAACTGAGAACGCAGGAGTTGGCCACCGCGAAAGAACGCGCCCAGGTGACACTGGAATCGATTGCCGATGGCGTGATCACCGCCGATGCACAGGGCATCATCGACTACCTGAATCCGGTGGCAGAACGTCTGAGCGGGTGGTCGGAACAAGAGGCCATCGGCAAGCCGATCACGGACTTGTTCAGGGTCTTCGACGAGAAGACCCTGCAAGAGGTCGCCAATCCGGTGCTCCTGTGCCTGGGTAACGGTTTGCCGTTCATGCGCCAGGAAAACACGATTTTCACCAACCGCAACGGCGACAACATTGCCATCAACGAATCGGCGGCCCCGATCCGGGATAGGAACGGACAGGTCACCGGCGTAGTCCTGGTATTCCATGATGTCAGCAGCGCCCGCAAGCTTACCCAGCAAATGTCCTGGCAGGCGACCCATGATGCCCTGACCGGTTTGCCGAACCGGATAATGCTGCAGGACTATCTGGAATCGGCGCTTGAATTTGCCGCACAGGGCGGGCAAACCCTGGCCGTGATGTTCCTGGATCTCGACCGCTTCAAGATTGTGAACGACACCCTCGGCCATGATGTCGGCGACGGACTGTTGCGGGAAGTGGCGGAGCGATTGACGGGATGTTTGCGCGAGGGCGATATCGTCGGTCGTCTGGGCGGCGATGAGTTCCTCATCGTCGCCAGCGCGATCAAGGATAGCAACGCAGTAGAACTGATGGCCGGGCGCTTGCTCAAGGTTTTCCACAAACCATTCACCTTGGGACAGGCCGAGTTTTTTGCGAGCACGAGCATTGGCATCAGCATGTTTCCGAAAGATGGCACGACTCCGGAAGTGCTGATGAAAAAGGCCGATTCGGCCATGTACCGGGTGAAAACCCAGGGCAAGAACAATTACGGCTTTTACAGCAAGGAGGCCGACCTGCGCACCGAGGAACGCTTCAGCCTCGAAGCTGATCTGCGCCACGCCCTGGAACGCCAGGAACTGGTGCTTCACTATCAGCCGCAACTGTCTGCCAGGACGGGCGAGGTGACGGGGTTCGAGGCGCTGATTCGGTGGCATCACCCCAGCCGGGGAATGATTCCGCCGCTGGAGTTCCTGCCGCTCGCCGAAGAAACCGGCCTGATCGTCCAGATTGGCGACTGGGTCATGCGCGAGGCCTGCCGGCAGAACAGGGCCTGGCAACAAGCCGGTTTGGCCAAGGTCGCGGTTGCGGTAAACATTGCCCACGCACAATTCATCCGGCCAACCCTGCCGGCCGAGGTGAAACAGGTATTGCAGGACACCGGACTGGCGCCGCAGTTTCTCGAACTGGAACTGACGGAAAGCATTCTGGCGGGCAATGCGGAGGAAGCCGCCACGCGGCTGAATGAATTGAAAGCGGCCGGGGTCAAGCTGTCCATTGACGATTTCGGCACCGGCTA
>JAUXNZ010000342.1 GCA_030682595.1 Rhodocyclaceae bacterium
TTGAGACAACCGCGTCACGGAAACCTTCCCCGCGGCCCCGACATACCGGTGCGTATGCCCCGGTTGGATAGAATTCATGCCGAGAACAATTCTCTGCCCCATAACCCGTTTGACGTGCCCGGATGCCCACCGGCAAGGCCGTCCTTAACTTAAAGGTCATTGAAAATGATTAAAAAACTGCTTCCCCTCGCCATCCTCCTCGGTGCCATGGGCACCGCCCATGCCGAACTCGCCGTGTATGGCCTGGTCGATATCAGCTATGGCAAGAACGAGAACATCGATAACAAGAGTGCTCGCCTCCACTCCGGCGGCGACGATGCATACGTCGGTGGTGCCACCCAAGGCAACTCCACCACCCGCGTCGGACTCAAGGGCAACATGGACATCGGCTCCGGCCTCAAGGCCAACTTCAAGCTCGAGACCGGCGGGATTGACCGCGACCTGCGGATCGGCAAGGAAAACAAGGCTTTCTTCCATCGCCAGGCTTGGGCCGGTCTCTCCGGCGGCTTTGGCGAAGTACGCTTCGGTCGCCAGGATGCGGTCGCCTTCCAGATGATGGGCGCCTACGATTTCAACGGTCAAGCCAACGCTGCCTCGGCACTGGGCAATTCCGGCGTCGCTCCCTGGGGCAGGGGTCGCCAGACACAGTCCCTGCAATACATCTCCCCGAACATGAACGGCGTTACGGCCCATGTCGGCTTCGCCGGCAAGGAAGATGGCGAGACCAATGCCAAGGCAGCCACCTCGGCTGGCCTGACCTACGCTGCAGGCAAGTTCTCCGTGAGCGTGGTCGGTGAAACCGAGCGCACGACGGGTGGCGAAAACTTCTCCGCCGTGGCGGGCAGCTATGACTTCGGCGTCGTCAAGGTCATGGCAGGCTATGCCGACGGCTTCTACGGCACAAACTGGAAGGGCCCCAGCGTTGGCTTTGTTGCCCCGGTGGCTGGCTTCAACGTTGGCATGCACTATGGCAAGAACAACGAAACCAATAATGACGCAACCGAGTTCTTCATCAACCGCGAAATCTACAAGAACACCTACGCCTACTTCGATTACGGCAATCTGGATAGACAGGCTGCGCCTTCCAACAAGGCCTATGCCTTGGGCGTGATCTATGTTTTTGACGTCCCCTTCGGCCGTTAATAAACCTGAAGCGTGATCAAAAGCCCGCCGTGCGCAAGCACGGCGGGCTTTTTTCTGTCAGCGCCGCCGCTGCAGCAGCAGGTCGGTGCTGTAGAGCGCCAGCCCGGCCCAGATGGCGGCAAAAGCCAGGAGGCGCGGCAGGTTCATGGGTTCGTCGTAGTAAAAAATCGCCAGCAGGAAGGTCAGCGAGGGCGCGATGTATTGCAGGAAGCCGAGGGTCACCAGCGGCAGGCGGCGCGCACCGACGGCGAACAGCAGCAGCGGAATGGCGGTCACCGCGCCAGAGGCGATCAGCAGCGCGTCGATCGTCATAGTGGTGCCAAATTGCCCGGCACTGCCTAGCCAGAGGAGATAGAGCGCAGCGACCGGCGCCGCGCAGGCGGTTTCGAGCAGCAGGCCATTCGCCGCGTCGAGTGGCAACTGCTTGCGCAGCAGACCGTAAAGTCCGAAGGAACCGGCGAGCACCAGCGACACCCAGGGCAGGCCGCCGCTGCGCCAGCCTTCCAGCGCGACGCCAATCAGGGCAAGCAGAACCGCGGCCCACTGGCGCGGCCGCAGGCGTTCGTGAAGCACAACCACCGCCAGCACCACGCTGATGAGCGGCGTGATGAAGTAGCCCAGGCTGGTTTCGAGCACGCGATTGACATTGACCGCCCAGACAAAGACGAGCCAGTTGATGGTCAGCAACGTCGCGGCGAGCGCGACGCGCGCCAGAATGCGCGGATTCCGTGCCGCCGTCCAGGCTGCGCCAAGGCGGCCGCGCACGGCCAGCAACCCGGCCAGGAGCAGCAGTGACCAAAGCACGCGGTGGGCGATGATCTCCAACGCCGGCACGGTGGCCAGTTGCTTGAAGAACACCGGCACCAGTCCCCACAGCGTATAGGCGGCCAGGGCGGCGGCGATGCCGTCGCGTTCGGTGTTGGGCTTCACTTCAGGGCTTCAACCCAGGCCGGCGAAAGCCAGCACCGCGTCGAGATAGTCGTCCCAGCGCGTGAAGCTGTGATCGCCACCCGGTAAAACGGTCTGGCGAGCGCCGGCATAGCGGGCCACGGCCTGGCGGTAGTCGAGCGTCTCGTCGCCTGCCTCGGCGAGCAGCCAGTAACGTTTCGGGTCGGCGAGGCGCGGCACTTCGAGGGCGGCCAGTTCGGCTATGTGTTGGCGCGTGAAATCGAAAGCTTCACCGCTGTAAAGCCAGGTCTGTGGGCCGAGATAGCGCTCGAGTTCGAGCGCCGCAACCACGGCGGGGTTGATCAGCACGGCATTGAGGCGATGTTTTTCCGCGAGATGGGTCGCGTAGAAACCGCCCAGGGAGGAACCGGCGAGGGTTAGCGCCGTTCCGCCAGCGCCGACTTTTTGCGCGGGCGGGACGCCCAACAATTCGCTAGCGCCGACTTTTTGAATGATGCCGTCGGCCAGCGCGATGGCGGCAGCGGGCGAGGCAGGCAGTTGGGGCGCAATCAGCCGGTCGCCCAACCCGCGTTCGGCCATGCGCGCGGCGAGCGCCTGCACCTTCCTTGACTGCGGCCCACTGGTGAAACCGTGCAGATAGAGGATCAAGGATGGGTCCAATCGACCAGCCCGAACTGCCAGGTCAAGAGCACGATGATGCCGAAGGCGATGCGATACCAGGCGAAGATCGTGAAATCGTGCGTCGAGATGTAGCGCAACAGCCAGCGCACGCAGAGGAAGGCGGAAATAAAAGCCGAAACAAAGCCGACCACCCACATGCCGAGATCGTCCCAGGCCAACAGGTGGCGTCCCTTCCAGAGCTGATAGACCGTCGCCGCGCCGAGCGTCGGCACGGCGAGAAAAAACGAAAATTCGGTCGCCGCCTTGCGCGACAGACCGAAAAACAGCCCGCCGATGATGGTGGAACCCGAGCGCGAAGTACCGGGAATCAGCGCGACGGCCTGCGCCAGGCCGAGCTTGAGCGCATCTTTCGGGCCGATGTCATCGACCGAATGGATGTTAACGGTGTGCTTGCGCCGTTCCGCCCAGAGGATGATGAAGCCGCCGACGATGAAGGCAATGGCAACCGGCACCGGCTGGAACAGGTGCGCCTTGATGGCGCTGCCGAACAGCAGCCCGAGCACCGCGAGCGGCATGAAGGCGATGGCGAGATTGGTGACGAAGCGCCGCGCCGCCGGGTCGCCCGGCAGTCCGCGCAGGACGTCGGCAAAGCGGTGGCGATATTCCCAGACCACGGCGAGAATCGCGCCGGACTGGATGACAATTTCGAACAACTTGCCGCGTTCATCGTTAAAATCCAGCAGGTCACCTGCCAGGATCAGGTGGCCCGTGCTGGAGATCGGCAGAAACTCCGTCAGGCCTTCGACGACGCCGAGAATCAGCGCCTGAAACAGCGGGTAAATATCCATGTCGCACACAACTTGAAAGGGCCGGCGAGTCTAACATGCTGAAAAAAATCGCCGTCACGGACCTGACGCTAGGCATGCACATCCACGAATTCTGCGGTTCGTGGATGGATCACCCGTTCTGGCGCACCAAGTTCATCCTCGAAGACCCGGAAGATCTGCGCCAGATCAGGGCTTGCGGAATCAAGGAGCTGTGGATCGACGCGCAAAAAGGCATTGATGTCGCCGGGACTACCCGGCAGGAAACCGAGGCGCAGATCGACACGGCGCTGCAACAGATCGAAGCGCCGCCGCCGGAGCCGCCCGGAACCGAACCACCCAGAATTGCACCGCCCGCCCCACGGGCGGTGCAACGCGTGCCGATTGCCGAAGAAGTCCAGCGTGCCGCCAATATCTGCGCCAAGTCGAAGGATGCCGTGGTCTCCATGTTCAATGAAGTCCGCATGGGCAAGGCTGTCGATTCGGCGGCGGTGAATGAACTGGTAGATGAAATTTCCAGCTCGGTAATGCGCAACCCCGGTGCCCTCATCAGTCTGGCGCGCCTGAAAACGGCGGACGATTACACCTACATGCACTCGGTGGCCGTCTGTGCCCTGATGGTGGCCTTGTCGCGCCAACTCGAGCTTGATGAAGCGGACACGCGCTCCGCTGCAATGGCCGGACTGCTGCACGATCTGGGCAAGGCGGTGATGCCGCTGGAGGTGCTCAACAAACCGGGCAAACTCACCGACGAGGAGTTCCGCATCATCAAGAGCCACCCCGTCGAAGGTCACCGGATGTTGCTCGAGGGCGGCACGGCGGGCGAAATCGTGCTTGACGTCTGCCTGCATCATCACGAAAAGGTTGATGGCAGCGGCTATCCGAAGGGCCTCAAGGAAGCGGAAATCAGCCTCCACGCCAAGATGGGCGCGGTCTGCGACGTCTATGACGCGATCACCTCGAATCGCCCCTACAAGGCAGGCTGGGATCCGGCCGAATCGATCCGCAAGATGGCCGAATGGACCAGCCATTTCGACAATCGCGTCTTCCAGGCCTTCGTCAAGAGCATCGGCATCTATCCGACTGGTTCGCTGGTGCGGCTGTCCTCGGACCGCCTGGCGGTGGTGGTCGAACAATCGCCCGCCTCGCTACTGGCGCCAACGGTCAAGGCGTTTTACTCGACCAAGGCGCGCGGCTACCTGACGCCCGAACTGATCGATCTGTCCCGTCCGGGTACGAAAGAAAAAATCACCGGCCGCGAAGAAGCTGCCAAGTGGGGTATCAAGGATATCGACCGGCTTTGGGCAAGCTGATTAACGTGAAATACGCAATTTGACGTCGAATGATCCCATGAGCGCAGCGAACAAACTTTGCCCCCCGCCTCGGGGCGGGGGCTGGGGGTGGGGGGCGTTTTATTGCTTTTAACGGATTTCATGGCACGGGGGTGGGCTTGGTGACCATGAAAGTTAGGCGGCCTTCTTCCTGACTGCGGCCTTCTTCGCGGCGGGCTTCTTTGTTGCGGGTACCGCCTTCGTTTTAACGGCCTCACCGGCTGACGCCGTCTTCGTTTTACCGGCCTCACCGGCTGACGCCGTCTTTGTTTTACGCGGCTCACCGGCTGACGCCGTCTCGCCAGCGCCGACTTTAGCGGGCTTCGCAGCCGCCTTGCCTGCCTTCGGCGCGCGCTGTTCGAACTCGAAACCGACCTTGCCGTCGGCGCCGCGCACCAAGTAGGCGGAAAACTTCTTGCGGGTGCGGTTGGAGATGAAGGCTTTCAAGAGGCTGGTCCTGCCGGTTTCGAGCAACTTCTGCATCTCGGCGCGGGATATTTCCTGTTGCAGGATGACCTTGCCGGAACGAAAGTCGCAGGTCTTCGCTGCCCCGGTGGATTTCTCGCAGACATAGGCCATCGGCTGCTCGAAGACGCGGTTGCCGCACTTCGGGCAGGCGCCCAGCGCTTCCTGGCCAGTGAAGTCGACCTCTTCGCCACCCTCGTCTGCATTGCCGAAATCGAAGCTGGGCGCGTGTTCTTCGTTGAGCTTGATGACGGCGGCGAAGGCGCGCCCCATCTTGCTGCGGAAACCCTGTAGCGGGCCGATCTGGCGATCACGCAACAATTGATCCATTTCCTCGGGTTCCCACTGGCGGCTGGCGATGACCTTCCACAGCTTGTAGTCGCACTTGTCGCACTTGAAGTGCTTGTAGGTCTCGTGGATCGTGCCGCCGCATTTCGGGCAGGGGGTCTGGAGCGGGCCGAAGTCGGGGTCGGCGAATTCGCCGGTCTTGATGCGCTCCACCATCTGCTGCGTCTGCTCGGAGATGTGCGCCATGAACTCGGCACGCTTCAGGCGTCCCTGCTCCATTTCGCGCAGTTTCGATTCCCACAGGCCGGTCAGCTCGGGCGAGCGAATCTCGTCGACCTGGAGTTGTTCCAGCGCGAAAAGAAGGTTAAAAGCCTTCGCGGTCGGCTGCAGCTCGCGGCCATTGCGATGGAGATATTCCTCGGCGATGAGGCCTTCGATGGTGGCGGCGCGGGTCGCCGGGGTGCCGAGGCCGCGTTCGGACATCGCCGTGCGCAGTTCCTCGTCCTCGATCAGCTTGCCGGCGCCTTCCATCGCCGAGAGCAGCGTCGCTTCGTTGAAGCGCGGCGGCGGCTTGGTGGCACAGTCCTTGACCTCGACATCGTTGGCCCAGACCCGTTCCTTCTTTTCCAGCGGCGGCAGGTTGGGCGATTCTTCATCGCCCTGCGCCTCCTTGCCATAGACGGCCAGCCAGCCCGGCGTCACCAGTACCTTGCCGACGGTCTTGAACGGCTCTTGCTCGATCCTGGTTATGCGCGTGGTGACGAGGTATTCGGCGCTCGGGTAGAAGATGGCGATGAAGCGCTTGACGACCAGGTCATAGAGCTTCTGTTCCGGCTCCGACAGGCTCTTCGGCGGCACGCCGGTGGGAATGATGGCGAAGTGGTCGGAAATCTTGGCGTTGTTGAAAATGCGCTTGTTCGGATGCACCCAGCCGTTTTCCAAAACCATGCCGGCATGTTTGCCGAAGGCGGAATCGGTGAGCGAGCGCAGTGTGTCCTTGACCTCGCCGATATAGTCTTCGGGCAGGCAGCGGGCATCGGTACGCGGATAGGTCAGCACCTTGTGGCGCTCGTAAAGCGCCTGCGCCAGCCCCAGCGTGTTGCGGGCCGAAAAACCGAAGCGGCCGTTGGCATCGCGCTGCAAGCTGGTCAGGTCGTACAGCATCGGACAGGCTTCGGTCTTCGGCTTGGCTTCTTCGGTGACTATGCCGTGTTTACCGAGGCATTTTTGGCGCAGGGCATCGGCCCGGGCTT
>JAUXNZ010000272.1 GCA_030682595.1 Rhodocyclaceae bacterium
CCTGCAAGCCAATCTCGGCTATCGCTGCAACCAGTCGTGCCTGCATTGCCATGTCGCCGCCAGTCCCAAGCGCACCGAAGCGATGGACGGGGAAACCGTCGATTTGCTGCTGCGCTTCGCGCGCCGGCAACATGTCGCGACTCTCGACCTGACCGGGGGTGCTCCCGAACTCAACCCCCATTTTCGCCGTCTGGTGCCAGCGGCGCGGGCTCAGGGCCTGCGTGTCATGGATCGCTGCAATCTGACTATTCTCAATGAGCCCGGACAGGAAGACCTTGCCGATTTCCTTGCGACCAACGCTGTCGAAATCGTTGCTTCGCTGCCCTGTTATCTGGAGGAAAACGTCAATAGCCAGCGCGGGGCCGGCGTGTTCGAGTCCAGCCTGATGGGTTTGCGCAAGCTCAATGCCCTGGGTTACGGTCTCCCGGACAGCGGCAGGACGCTGAATCTGGTCTACAACCCGCAGGGTCCGAGCCTGCCGCCCAATCAACAGCAACTGGAAGAGGCCTACAAGGATCAGCTGGCGACGCGTTACGGTATTGTTTTCAATCAACTCTTTGCCCTGGCGAACATGCCGATCCAGCGTTTCGGCAGTCAGTTGGTCTCGCGCAACGAGTTTCACGACTACATGCGCCTGCTCAAAGGGGCGCACCGCGACGACAACCTGCCCGGCGTGATGTGCAAAACCTTGATTTCAGTGGACTGGCAGGGTTATGTCCATGACTGCGACTTCAACCAGATGTTGAAGCTGTCGCTGGGCAGCGATGCGGAGCCGGTCCACCTGTCAAATCTGCTCGATCATGAGTTTGCCGGCCGCTCCATTCAGGTCGCCGATCATTGTTATGGCTGCACGGCCGGACAAGGCAGTGGTTGCGGTGGCGCCTTCGACGCCTGACTCCGAGTTACGACTGAATCACCACAACAAGCGCCCAATGAACTGACCGGGGCGCACGCAGGGGGAACCGGCCATGAGCCTCGAAGCATTCATGCTCGCCAACGAGCTGGTCATCAGGATCGGCTTTTTCGTTGGCGTACTTGCCCTGGTCGGACTCTGGGAATTGGTGGCCCCCCGGCGCGTGCTGACGGTGTCAAAGGCCTGGCGCTGGACCAGCAACCTTGGCCTGGTGGTCATCAACAGCGTGGTGCTGCGGCTGATCTTCCCCTTGGCGGCAGTCGGCGTGGCGGCCTTCTGCGCAGAAAACGGCTGGGGACTGCTCAACCATTTTCGGGTGCCGTACGCCATTGCCGTGCCCCTGGCGGTGATTGCCCTGGACTTCGTCATCTGGTTGCAGCATGTCATGGTTCACGCCGTGCCGGTCTTGTGGCGGCTGCATCGGGTGCACCACGCCGACCCCGATTTCGACCTGACGACCGGGGTGCGCTTTCATCCCATCGAAATCGTGCTGTCGATGCTCATCAAATTCGCCACCATTGTCGTGCTTGGCCCGCCGGTGCTTGCCGTGGTGATCTTCGAGGTTTTGCTGAATGCCTCGGCGATGTTCAACCACGGCAACCTGCACCTGCCGGCCGCGCTGGACCGGGCCTTGCGCTGGTTCATCGTCACGCCCGACATGCATCGGGTACATCACTCGGTCGAGGACGATGAAACCAATTCCAATTTCGGATTTTGCCTGTCGTGGTGGGATCGTTTGTTCGGCACCTATCGGGGTCAGCCACGCGCTGGCCATGTGGGCATGACCATCGGCATTCGCGGTCACAGCGATCCGCGCGAGGTGACGCGGCTGCCGGGCATGCTGATGCTGCCGTTCCGGGGTGGGGAGGAGGGCTACGCCATCAACCGGCGCGACTGGTCGAAAGAGGTGCAACGCAAGCCGTGACGGGTAGTACGCCGTCCCACCAGTCCCACGGGGATTTCCTGCGGTCACGCCGCCTTTTAATTTCTAGAAATAGTAGCTGCCACGCCAAGCGCCATTGACATGATCGATGCTCACCCGCTTCGGGGCGACACGCTGGAGATTGGCGCTATCGATCTCGATTTCCGGCTGACGGCCGAGCTGGTCGGCAACCGCGAAGGTGCAGGCGGTGGAGGTTACCGGGCGGAAGTAGATGCGCAGCTTGTCTGCCGCCGCCACACTCGGCCGGCCACGGGCATCATCGCGAAAATGCACGAACTTCTTGATCAGGCAGGAAAAATACAACTCCATCTCGACGAAGAGCGGCGCCTCGCGTTGTTCCAGTGCGCGCGCGGCGGCTGACGTCCATTCCACCAGGACGTTTTTGCCATTGATCAATACGCTTGTGCTGTTCATGGCCAGTCTCTCTGCTTGACAAGATTTAGTCGAAATTAAAGCCTATTACTTACAAAATACATGAAAATGAAAGTTTATTCGCTGCAGAACGACTAATCAGCACTATCAGGTGCCAGCATATCGCCGGTACCGTTCCGGAGGGACAGCGTGTGAAATCACGAAAACTGCTTTTTTTGCTGATCATCGCTGTGGTCGTCGCGCTGTATTTCATTTTCGATCTCGGCCGTTATTTCAGCCTCGATGTGCTCAAGGAACAGCAGGCTGCCATCGCCGCCTGGCGCGAGGCGAACCCCTGGCTGGCGCCCGCCTATTTCTTCGTGCTGTATGTGGCGGTGACGGCCCTGTCCCTGCCCGGCGCGGCCTTGATGACTTTGGCCGGCGGCGCCATCTTCGGCCTGTGGTGGGGCACGCTGATTGTCTCCTTCGCTTCCAGCATCGGCGCCACGCTGGCATTCCTCGTGGCGCGCTTTTTCCTGCGCGACTGGGTAACGGCAAGATTCGGCAAGCGTCTGGAGGCCATCGACGCCGGCATTCGACGCGAAGGCGCCTTCTATTTATTTACCTTGCGGCTGGTGCCGGTGTTTCCTTTCTTCCTGATCAACCTGCTGTCCGGCCTGACCGCGATGAAAACGCGCAGCTTCTACTGGGTGAGCCAGCTTGGCATGCTGGCCGGTACGGTGGTCTATGTGAATGCCGGCACCCAGCTGGCGAAAATCGACTCGCTGTCCGGCATCGTCTCGCCCGGGCTGCTGATCTCTTTCGCCTTGCTGGGGATTTTCCCCCTGATGGCGAAGAAAATCGTCGAGATCGTGCACAAGAACAAGGTCTTTGCGCCCTGGACGAAACCGCGGCGCTTTGACCGCAACCTCGTCGTCATTGGCGGCGGCAGCGCCGGACTGGTCACGGCCTACATTGCCGCCGCGGTGAAAGCCAAAGTGACGCTGATCGAAAAGCACCAGATGGGCGGCGACTGCCTGAACACCGGCTGCGTGCCGTCCAAGGCACTGATCCGTTCGGCGAAGTTCCTTTCGCATGTTGGCCGCGCCAGGGAACTGGGTTGCCGTTCCGCCAGCGCCGACTTTTCTTTTGCCGAGGTGATGGAACGCGTGCAGCGGGTGGTGCAGACCGTGGCGCCGCATGACTCGGTCGAACGCTACACCGGCCTCGGCGTCGAGGTGATCGAGGGCACGGCGAAGCTGGTCACGCCCTGGGAAGTCGAGGTGACGCGCAACAGCGGCGCCAGCGAGCGCCTGACCACGCGCGGCGTCGTCATCGCGGCGGGCGCGCGGCCTTTCGTGCCGCCCATTCCCGGCATCGAGGAGGTCGGCTATCTGACCTCCGATACGGTCTGGGACCTGCGCGAGTTGCCCCAACGCCTGGTCGTGCTCGGTGGCGGGCCGATCGGGGCCGAATTGACGCAGACCTTCGCCCGCCTCGGTGCCAAGGTAGTCCAGGTCGAAATGGCGCCGCGCATCATGATCCGCGAGGACCCCGAAGTTTCCGCGATGGTGACCCAACGCTTCCGGGCCGAGGGCATCGATGTGCTGGTCAATCACAAGGCCAAGCAGTTCCTGGTCGAGGATGGCGAGAAAATTCTCATTGCCGAGCATGAGGGCCGCGACGTGCGGATTCCCTTCGACGC
Source organism: Rhodocyclaceae bacterium (assembly GCA_030682595.1). GTDB lineage: Bacteria > Pseudomonadota > Gammaproteobacteria > Burkholderiales > Rhodocyclaceae > Sulfuricystis. The sequence goes on from JAUXNZ010000272.1 coordinate 3,913, forward strand.
TGTGCTGGTGGCTGTCGGCCGCATCGCCAACCTGCAAGGCTACGGTCTGGAGGAAATCGGCATCCCGGCCACGCGCACGGTGGAAACCAACGAGTACCTGCAAACCAACTATCCGAACATCTACGCCGCCGGCGATGTGACCGGTCCCTACCAATTCACCCACACCGCCGCACATCAGGCCTGGTACGCAGCGGTCAATGCGCTGTTCGATCCCTTCAAGAAGTTCAAGGCGGACTACTCGGTGATCCCGTGGGCCACCTTCGTCGAGCCGGAAGTCGCGCGCGTCGGCCTCAATGAACAGGAAGCCAGGGAGAAAAACATTCCCTACGAGGTCAGCCGCTACGACATTGACG
>JAUXNZ010000274.1 GCA_030682595.1 Rhodocyclaceae bacterium
TGTCGTGGTAATGGCCGGCGAGCTTCTTGAGCGGCACGCGGCGCGCCACCAGTTCGATCATTGCCTTGGCCTTTTCGGGCGTGCCGGTGCCGATGGTGTCGCCGAGCGACACCTCGTAACAGCCCATCTCCAGCAACGCCCAGGCGACATCGGCCACGGCGGCAGGCGTCACCTCGCCCTGATAGGGGCAGCCCAGCACGCAGGACACATAGCCGCGCACCTTGAGCTTGGCGTCTTTTGCCATCGCCAGAACAGGCCGGAAACGCTCCAGCGATTCCTTGACCGTGCAGTTGATGTTCTTCTGCGAGAAAGCCTCGGAGGCGGCGGCAAACACCGCCACTTCCTGCGCGCCGGCAGCCAGGGCGGCTTCCAGGCCTTTCTGGTTGGGCGCCAGCACCGGATAGGCAACCCCGCTGCGCCGCTCGATCCCCGCCATCACCGCCGCGGCATCGGCCATCTGCGGCACCCACTTCGGCGAAACGAAGGCGGTGGCCTCGATGGAAGTCAGGCCGCAGTCGGCGAGACGGCCGATCAGCTCGATCTTGGTCGCGGTGGCAACCGGCTGCTTTTCATTTTGCAGGCCGTCGCGCGGACCGACTTCGACAATGCGGACTTTCTTGGGCAATGGCATACAGCGATCTCTATTGTTTCAGGCCGGCTTGGCGGGTTCGAACTCCAGTAATTCTGCCCCATCCGTCACCTGTTCGCCAACGGCGTAACAGAACGCCTTCACCGTGCCGGCGACCGGCGCCACCAGCGTGTGTTCCATCTTCATCGCCTCCAGTACGATGAGCGGCGCACCTTTCTCAACGCTCGCGCCAGGTTCAGCCAGTATTGCGATTACCTTGCCCGGCATGGGCGCGGTGAGGCTGCCCTCGGTGCCACCACCCGCACCGGCATGGTAGAGCGGGTCGATGGCGGCAAAGATGAAGCTCAGGCCGTCGAAGAAGACATGGCGCTTTTCTCCCGCAGCCACGACGGTGACGCCAAGGCGACGGCCGTCGAGGTCGGCGCGCAACTCGCCGTCCTCCTGCAGCCATCCGGCGGCGGGCGAGCTGCGGCCCTCGCATTCGAGCAAAAAACCGCTGCCGTGATAAGCCGCCGTCACCACCTTTTCGCTGCTGCCGGCGCGCAGTCGGATTTCGCGGCGCGCGGCGCCGTTGGCGCGCCAGCCATCGCGCAGATGCCAGGGCGAATGCGCATCGCTGCTCGCGGCAGCCTTGGCCGCGCCATAGTTCTGGTCGCGCAACAGTTCGGCCAGCGCGGCGAGCAGCCAGGCCTCGCGCGGCGGCGCGGCGGCGGCAGCGTCGGGGAACAGGAAAGCGCGTTCGCGCTCGATCAGGCCGGTGTCGAGGTCGGCGCGGGCAAACGAGGGGCAGGCTACCAGTCGCGCCAGAAAGCCGACGTTGCTGGTGACGCCGACGATGCGATAGTCGGCCAGGGCCTGCAGCATGCGCGCCAGGGCCCGTTCCCGGCTGTCGTCCCAGACGATCAGCTTGGCGATCATCGGGTCGTAGTGCGGGGTAATTTCGTCGTCCTGCTCGACGCCGGTATCCACGCGCACGTGGAGCGATTCGGCCGGCGGGACGAGGTGCGTCAGGCGGCCGGTGGCCGGCAGAAAGCCCTTGTCGGGATCTTCGGCGTAGATGCGTGCCTCCAGCGCATGGCCCTTGATCGACAGTTGCTCCTGCGCGAGCGGCAGCGGCTCGCCGGCAGCCACTTTCAGCTGCCATTCGACGAGGTCGAGGCCGGTGATCATTTCGGTCACCGGATGCTCGACCTGCAGGCGCGTGTTCATTTCCATGAAATAGAAGCTGCCGTCCTGCTCATTCAATCCCGGAACGATGAACTCGACCGTACCGGCGCCGACATAGCTGACTGCCTTGGCTGCGTCGACGGCAGCCTGGCCCATCGCTTTCCGCCGTTCCGGCGCCATGCCCGGCGCGGGCGCTTCCTCCAGCACCTTCTGGTGGCGGCGCTGCACCGAACAGTCACGCTCGAACAGATAGACGCAATTGCCGTGCGAATCGCCGAACACCTGGATCTCGATGTGGCGCGGCCGCCGCAAATATTTTTCGATCAGCACATGGTCGTTGCCGAAAGAGGCCGTCGCCTCGCGCTGACACGAGAGCAATGCCTCGGCAAAATCCGCACTGCTGTCAACGACGCGCATGCCCTTGCCGCCGCCGCCGGCACTGGCCTTGATCAGCACCGGATAACCGATCCGGTCGGCCTGCTGCCTGAGGAAATCCGGCGCCTGCTCATCGCCGTGATAGCCGGGCGTCAGCGGCACGCCGGCCTTTTCCATGAGCTTCTTGCTCTCCGACTTCAGGCCCATCGCCCGGATCGCGCTGACCGGCGGGCCGATGAAGACGATGCCGTTGGCCGCGCAGGCCTCGGCGAACTCCTCGTTCTCCGACAGGAAGCCGTAACCCGGATGGATCGCCTGCGCGCCGGTCGCCTGTGCCGCCGCGATGATCCTGTCGCTGACGAGATAGGACTCGCGCGCCGCCGCCGGGCCGATGCACACCGCCTCGTCCGCCAGCCGCACATGGCGCGCGCCGGCATCGGCCTCGGAATAGACGGCGACCGTGCGAATGCCCATCCGCCGCGCGGTCTTGATGACGCGGCAGGCGATCTCCCCCCGGTTTGCGATAAGTATTTTGTTGAACATGGCCTATTCCTGTTCGATCCAGTTCGGTTTGCGCTTCTGCAGGAAGGCGGACAGACCCTCCCGGCCTTCGGGCGAAACGCGGATGCGGGCGATGCTCTCGA
>JAUXNZ010000282.1 GCA_030682595.1 Rhodocyclaceae bacterium
CCTCTACGAGACCAGCAACATCATCCACGGCGGGGAAACCAACTACGTCATGGCGACGGTCACCCTGTTCGTCGCCATCTTCAACCTCTTCACCAGCCTGCTGCACCTGCTCGGCTTCATGAACAGCAGCGACTGATCACGGGGTACGATCTGCGGCATCACCCGGAACGTGCTGTATCACGCCGGCTGCAACGTGCTGCTGGTGCCCTGAGAAGGAAACCGGATTCATGGAAACAGCGCTTGCCCGATTTCTGCAGCCCGGCCTCGACCCGTTCGACGCCTTGGCCGCGCTGGCCGGTCGCTTGCGGCCCGGCCGCGGGCAAACCGATACGGCGATAGATTGCATCGAGCAACTCACCAAGCTGCTCGATACACGCCCCGACTTGCGTGACGGCTTGCGCCAGGCCCTGTTGCAGCTATTCGGTACGCGGCATGCGGTGCTCCTGCTCGCCACGTCCGGTGTTTATCCGGAAACCGGTGTAGTTGCCGAAACCCTGCGGCGCATTTCGCACAAGGTCCTGCCCGAGGTGGATGACGAGGCCCAGCTCAAGGATGCCGTGGCGCGGGTATTCCGGCGCGCCGACGCGGCCTGGCTGGAAACGATTCCTGCCGAAACCTGGGGCGCGCTGATTCGCGCCCTGGATTTCGATGGCGCGCGGGACCGCGAAGGCATCGGCCGACTGATCGAGGATCTGCTGGAAGCCCTGCGTGTCGTCGCCCATCGCGTCGCTGCCGCCAGTCTGGAGCCGGAGATGTTGCGTCTCGACCCCTCGCTTGAAAATCACGCATCGCCCTTTCTGGCGCTGTGCGAGGAAGCTCTGGCGCTGGCGCTTACAGTGGAGGGCGACAGCCGCAACGAGGCTGACGAACGACATCTGCTGGTGTTGATCGACCAGGCCCGCGAATCCATCGAACGTGTGCGTCGGCGCGCCCAGTTCCTCGGCGCCAGTTTCCATTTGACCTTTCGGCTGCGGCGACTGGCGCAGCATCTGTGCCGCCTCGAACGGCTTGCCGCCATTGCCGGCACCCTCGGTCGGGGCGAAACGGAACTCGCCCGGACAGGCGTCGCCAGCCTGTGGACCGAAATCGCCGTCGCCGAGTGTCGCCGCAACGACCTGCGCCGTTTCTGGCGCCAGAACACGGAACTGGTGGCGCTGCGCGTCACCGAAAACGCCGGCAAAAGCGGCGAGCATTACATTACCGAACGCCGTTCCGAGCAATTCGCCATGCTGCGCTCGGCGGCGGGCGGCGGCTTGATCATCGCCTTCATGGCCGCCAACAAGATGTTTTTGGGCACACTCGGGCTGGCCCCGCTCGCCGAAGTGCTGGCCTATTGCCTGAATTACGGTATCGGCTTCGTGCTGATCCACATGCTGCATTTCACGGTGGCCACCAAGCAGCCGGCGATGACCGCCAACGCCATCGCCGCCGCCATCGGCGATGCCGCAGGCGGTGGCCGCAAGCGCGATCTCGAGCCGCTGGTTACCCTCATCGCACGCACGGTGCGCACCCAGTTCGCCGCGATACTGGGCAACGTCGGGCTGGCGGTGCCGGTGGCGATGCTGTTCGGTTTTTTTCTGTATTGGCAAACCGGGGAGCATTTCATCGGCGACGAGCAGGCCCGATTCCTGCTGGCTGAAATCGATCCGCTTGCCAGCGGCGCGCTCGTGTTCGCCGCCATCGCCGGCATCTGCCTGTTTCTCGCCGGCCTGATTGCCGGTTATTACGACAATCTGAGCGCCTACAACCGCATCCCCGAGCGTTTGTACCAGTTGCGGGGCATGCGCCGCTTGTTCGGCGCCGCCCGCTGGCAACGTATCACGGCCTATATCGGCGACAATCTCGGCGCACTCGCCGGCAACTTCTTCTTCGGCTTCCTGCTCGGGGGCACGGCGGGTCTTGGCATGCTGCTCGGCCTGCCGCTCGATATCCGCCACATCGCCTTCTCCTCGGCCTACTGGGGTTACGCCATGGTCGGGCTCGGGTTCGGTGTCGAATGGCAACTGGCCGTGCTGACCGCCCTCGGCGTGCTGCTGATCGGCCTGACCAATCTCGCGGTGAGTTTCTATCTCGCGCTGTGGATCGGCCTCAAGGCGCGGGGCGTGGACTTTTCGCAACGCATGGCCCTGGCTCGCGCCATTGCCGCCAGGCTGCTGACGCGCCCGCGCGAGTTCCTCCTGGCGCCGGCAGATCCGGCTAACACGAAAGAGACATCATGACTGCGAATGATCACACCTGGCATCGAATGACCGCCGCCGCGGCGCTCGCGGCGCATGACGCCGACACCGCCGGCCTGGCCGCGACCGAGGCCGCGCGCCGCCTGGCGGCGCACGGCCCCAACCGCCTGACCCCGCCGAAGAAGCGTGGGCCGCTGCTGCGCTTCCTGCTGCAATTCCACAACATCCTCATCTACGTACTGCTCGGCGCCGCCGGTGTGACGGCGCTGCTCGGCCATGGCGTCGATACGGCGGTCATTATCGGCGTGGTGTTCATCAATGCGCTGATCGGCTTCATCCAGGAAGGCAAGGCCGAGAAATCGCTCGACGCCATCCGCAACATGCTGTCGCTGCACGCCATGGTCATGCGCGATGGCCGCCGCCAGGAAATCGACGCCGCCGATCTGGTGCCCGGCGATATCGTGTTGCTTGCTTCCGGCGACAAGGTGCCGGCCGACCTGCGCCTGATCGAAATGCGCAGCCTGCGCATCGAGGAAGCCGCCCTGACCGGCGAATCCGAGCCGGTCGAGAAGTCGCCGGAGCCGGTGGCGGAGGACGCCCCCATCGGCGACCGGACCGGCATGGCCTACTCGGGCACCCTGGTGGTCTTCGGCCAGGGTCGCGGCGTGGTGGTCGCCACCGGCGATGCCAGCGAGATCGGCCGCATCGGCCGCATGCTGGCAGAAGTCGAGTCGGTCGAGACGCCGCTGCTGAAGCAGATGGCGGTGTTCGGTCGCTGGTTGACGGCGGGCATTCTGGTGCTGGCCGGCTTCACCCTCGCCTTCGGCATGCTGGTGCATGGCCAGCCGGCCGGCGAAATGTTCCTCGCCGCCGTGGGCCTCGCGGTGGCGGCCATTCCCGAGGGCCTGCCGGCGATCATGACCATCACGCTGGCCATCGGCGTGCAGCGCATGGCCGGCCGCAACGCCATCATCCGCCGCATGCCGGCGGTGGAGACGCTGGGCGCCGTGACGACCATCTGTTCCGACAAGACCGGTACGCTGACGAAGAACGAAATGACGGTGCAGAAGCTGGCGACCGCCGAGCGGCTGGTCGATGTCTCGG
>JAUXNZ010000283.1 GCA_030682595.1 Rhodocyclaceae bacterium
CTGGCACAGGATCGGGAACGCGGTTTTCTGCTGATCTCGGACCTCGGCGCGACCACCTATCTCGCCGCGCTCGAGAACCGCGACGCCGATCCGCTCTACCGCGCCGCCATCGACACGCTGATCGACATCCAGCGGCATAGCAGACCCGACACCCTGCCCGCCTACGACCGCAAGTTGCTGCTGCGCGAACTGAACCTGTTCCCCGACTGGTACATCGACCGGCATCTGCCGATCAATTTCGGCAATGAACAACGCAACATTCTGGCGGCCGTGTTTGAAAAGATTCTCGCCGTCAATCTGGCCGAGCCGCGGGTCTATGTGCACCGCGACTACCACTCGCGCAACCTGATGGTCAGCGCCGCTCAAGAAGACCCGCGACCCGGCGTGATCGATTTCCAGGACGCCGTCTACGGCCCGCTCAGCTACGACCTCGTTTCGCTCCTCAAGGACGCCTACATCGAATGGGACGAGGAACGCGCGCTCGACTGGCTGGCACGTTACTGGGAAAAGGCGCGGCAGGCCGGGCTGCCGGTCTCCGCCGACTTCGGCGCATTCTTCCGCGACTACGAGTGGATGGGCGTGCAACGCCATGTCAAGGTGCTGGGCATCTTTGCCCGCCTGTGCCACCGCGACGGCAAGGACGGCTACCTCAAGGACATGCCGCTGGTGGCGAAATATCTGCGCGCCACCTGTGCGCGTTACGGCGAGCTGACGCCGCTCTTGCGAGTGCTCGACAAGCTGGAAAACCGTCAGGTGCAGGTCGGTTACACATTTTGAAAGCAATGATTCTAGCGGCGGGGCGCGGCGAGCGCATGCGCCCACTCACCGACCACACCCCCAAGCCGCTGCTGCCGGTCGCCGGCAAGCCGCTGATCGTCTGGCATCTCGAACGGCTGGCCCGCGCGGGCTTTCGCGAGATCGTCATCAACCATGCGCATCTGGGCGACCAGATCGAGGCGCTGCTCGGCAAGGGCGAAGCGTGGGGCCTGCGCATCGAGTATTCCGCCGAGCCGGCCGGCGCGCTCGAAACCGCCGGCGGCATTGCCAACGCCCTGCCACTATTGGGCCGGGAACACGACAATTCGCCGTTCCTCGTCGTCAATGGCGACATCTTTTGCGACTGGGATGTCGACCGCGCGCGCAGCGCACTCGCACCGGAACAACTCGCGCACCTCGTGCTGATCGACAACCCGCCCCACCATCCGACCGGCGACTTCTCGCTGGCCAATGGAAAAGTCGGCGCTGGTGGGACGGCGCGCTTCACCTTCAGCGGCATCGGCATCTATCGTCCGGCACTCTTCGCGGGCATTCAACGCGGCCAGGCCGCCAAACTCGCACCGCTGCTGCATACGGCCATTGCCGCCGGCCAGGTCAGCGGTGAGCACCACTCCGGCCGCTGGGTCGATGTCGGCACGCCCGCTCGGCTCGCTGCCCTCGACAGCGAACTGCGCCGCGCGTGCTAGCATTTCTGCATGAATATCACGCCGTTCCACCAGCGCCGACTTTCACTGCTCGCCCGCATGAGCGAAGCCGGTGGCGGGTTGGCCGTCATCCCCACCGCGCCCGAGCGCGTGCGCAATCGCGACACCACCTATCCGTACCGCGCCGACAGCTACTTCCATTACCTGACCGGCTTCCCCGAACCCGAGGCCGTGCTGGTGCTGATCGCGGGCCGGGGTAACGATGGTCGGCAGTCCATCCTGTTCTGCCGCGACAAGGATGTCGACAAGGAAATCTGGGATGGTTTCCGCCACGGGCCGGATGCGGCGCGCGAAACTTTCGGCTGCGACGCCGCCCATTCGATCAAGGAATTCGACAGCAAGCTCGCGGAACTGCTCGCCGATCAGCCCGCACTCTGGTTCTCGATCGGCCACGACGCCACGTGGGATGCCCGCATCACCGCGGCGCTGAACGCCGTGCGCGCCCAGGCGCGTGTTGGCCACCGCGCGCCGGCCCTCATTCACGACGTGCGCGCCGCGCTCGACGAGATGCGCCTCATCAAGGACCCCCACGAAATCGCGCTGCTGCAAAAGTCCGCCGCCATCGCCTGCACCGCCCACCGCCGTGCCATGCGTTGCGCGGCGCCGGGGCAATACGAATACACAGTCGAGGCCGAATTCCTCCACGAATTTCGCCGCCAGGGCAGCCAGTATCCGGCCTATGCGCCGATCGTCGCCGGCGGCGCCAACGCCTGCGTGCTGCACTACATTGACAACAACCGTGAACTGCGCGACGGCGAACTGCTGCTGATCGACGCCGGCTGCGAAGTCGATGGCTACGCCAGCGACATCACGCGCACCTTTCCGGTCAATGGCCGCTTCTCCGGCCCGCAGGCCGACGTCTATGCCCTGGTACAGGACGCCCAGACCGCCGCGATCGCCGCCATCAAACCCGGCGCGACCTTCCACGATCCGCACGATGCGGCGGTGCGCGTGCTCGTGCAGGGCATGCTCGACCTGAAGCTGCTCGAAGGCAGCGTCGCTGGCGTGATCGAATCTGGCGCTTTCAAACGTTTTTACATGCACCGCACCAGCCACTGGCTCGGCCTCGACGTCCATGATGCCGGCGCTTACAAGGATGGCCCGGGTGACCAGGCCTGGCGCAGCCTCGCGCCGGGCATGACGCTCACCGTCGAACCGGGTTGCTACATCCGCCCGGCCGACGACGTTCCCGTTGCCTTTCACAACATCGGCGTGCGCATCGAGGATGACGTGCTGGTAACGCAGAATGGCTGCGAGATCCTCACGGCTGACGCGCCCAAGACCATCGCCGCCATCGAAGAATTGATGCGCAAGTGAAATTGGCAAGCAATGAGCCCATCCTGATCAGCGGTGGCGGGCCGGCCGGCATGGCGCTGGCGCTCGCCCTGCACCGCGGCGGCGTGGCAAGCCGCATCGTCGATGCCCGCCCGCGCGGCGCGGCGCAACGTGATCCACGCATCCTCGCCCTCGCGCACGGTTCGCGCCTGATCCTCGAATCAATCCTGGGATTGGACGCCTGGAAAAACATTCCGCAGACACCGATCTCGACGATCCATGTTTCCCACCAGGGCGGGCTGGGGCGCACGCTGATCCGCGCCGCCGAAGAAAACGTCCCGGCGCTCGGTTATGTGCTCGCAGCGGGCGATCTGGCCGGCGCGCTCGATGCGGCGCTTGGCGCCGCGGGCATTCCCTTCGCGGACAGCACCCGCGCACCGGAAGCGCCGGATGCCCTGCTCACGGTGCATGCCGAGGGCCGCATCGAGGCAGCGGACAATGTCCGCGCGCGCGACTACGGCCAGCATGCGGTCATCTGCGCGGCACAGGCCGCCACACCGCACGGCGGCATCGCCTGGGAGCGCTTCACCCCCGTCGGTCCGGTCGCCCTGCTGCCCTGCAATGCAGCGTACGCCGTGGTGCTGACCTGCCCGGCGGCGGCAAGCGAAAACATCGCCGCACTGGACGACGCCGACTTCCTCGCGCTGTTGCAGCAACGCTTCGGCCCGCGCGTGACGCTGACGGGCGTCGGCCCGCGCGCGGCCTTCCCGCTTGGCCTGCGCGTGCGCCACCAGCCGGTCGGCGCACGCCAGGTCTGGATCGGCAACGCCGCGCAGACCCTGCACCCCGTCGCCGGCCAGGGCTTCAACCTCGCGTTGCGCGACATCATGGAACTCGCCGACACACTGACCGCTGCCAGCGATCCCGGCGCGGCCGCCCTGCTCGCCCGCTATGCCGCCCGGCGCCGCCTCGACCGGGCCGGGACAGTCGGCCTCACCGACACGCTGGTACGACTGTTCTCGAATGCCATCCCGCCCCTCCTGCATGCGCGCGGCGCCGGCCTGCTGGCGCTTGATCTGTTTCCGTTTGCCCGCTCGTTCCTGGCGCGGCGCATGATGTTCGGCGCACGGAGTTGGTAAGCGTTAACTTTCGTGATCGGGGGCGTTCGCCCCCGATCACGAAAGACGCCCGCCCCCTTCGCCCTCCCGCGCGGGGGGTTCCAAACGGTTCGCTGCCGCTCGTGCATTACGGGGCGCTTCTTTTGGCAGCGTTGCGGGTTGCGCCTGGCGGCGCGTGCCGCGTTTGCTTGGGACGGCCCGGCGCAAACGCTGTTCTTTCACGTTAAAATCCCCTCCCGCTTCTTTACCGAACCCACGTCGCCCCATGAACTACCTCGGCTTTCCGCTGCGCAATAATTTGTTCGTCGCGCCGATGGCCGGGGTGACGGACCGACCGTTCCGCCAGTTGTGTAAAAAACTCGGCGCGGGGCTGGCGGTATCCGAGATGGTCACCTCCAACTCATTGCTCTACGGCAGCGCCAAGACGCGCCGCCGCGCCGATCACACCGGCGAGGTCGACCCCATCGTCGTGCAGATCGCCGGTGCCGACCCGGCTTTGCTGGCACAGGCTGCACGCTACAACGTCGAGCGCGGCGCCCAGATCGTCGACATCAACATGGGTTGCCCGGCCAAGAAGGTCTGCAACGTCATGGCCGGTTCGGCACTGATGCAGAACGAGGCGCTGGTGGCGCAGATACTCAACGCCGTGGTGGCCGCCGTGCCGGCAACCCCGGTGACCCTGAAGTTCCGCACCGGCTGGAACAGCGCCAACAAGAACGCACCGAGCATTGCGCGCATTGCCGAAGATTGCGGCGTGCGCGCCATTGCCATCCACGGCCGCACCCGCGCCGACCAGTACCAGGGTGCCGCCGAATATGACACCATCGCGCTCGTCAAATCGCTGGTGAACATTCCGGTCATCGCCAACGGCGACATCACGACGCCCGAGAAGGCGAAGGCCGTTCTTGACTACACCCAGGCCGACGGCGTGATGATCGGCCGCGCGGCGCAGGGGCGGCCCTGGCTGTTCCGCGAGATCGAGCATTTCCTGACAACCGGCGCCGTCCTGCCAGCGCCGACTTTCGTCGAGATCCACACCATCCTGCGCGCCCATCTCGCCGACCTGTATGGCTTCTATGGCGAGGAGACCGGGGTCAGGATCGCCCGCAAGCACATCAGTTGGTACACCAAGGGCATCGCTGGCGCGGCGCACTTCCGCCATGCGATGAACCAGCTCGACTCCGTTGCTGCGCAACTGGATGCCGCGGATGACTTCTTTCTTGGCGCCGCCAATGACCAGCTAACGTATATGGATGCCGCATGAGCAATGAACTAGCCGATTGCATTCGCCGCAATCTCAACCGTTATTTCCGCGATTTGGACGGCGAGTCGCCACACGCCATTTACGACATGGTGATCGGCAGCGTGGAAAAACCGATGCTTGAAGTTGTCATGAAACAGGCGCAGCACAACCAGACGGTCGCCGCCGCAATGCTCGGCATCAGCCGCAGCACCCTGCGCCGCAAACTTGCCGAACACAATATTTCTTGAGGAGAGATTCATGAAGGTCAGTCAGGCACTCATCAGCGTTTCCGACAAACATGGCGCGGTCGACTTTGCGCGCGAACTCGCCGCCCTCGGCATCAGGCTCTTGTCCACCGGCGGCACGGCCAAACTACTCAAGGACGCCGGCATTGCCGTCACCGATGTCGCCGACTACACCGGCTTCCCCGAGATGCTCGACGGCCGCGTCAAGACCCTGCACCCCAAGGTGCATGGCGGCATCCTGGGCATCCGCGGCAACGCCGCACACGCCGCGACGATGGAAAAGCACGGCATTCCCGCCATCGACCTGGTCGTGGTGAACCTCTATCCGTTCCAGCAGGCCATTGCAAAAAAGGACTGCACGCTGACGGATGCCATCGAGAACATCGACATCGGCGGCCCGACCATGGTGCGTGCCGCAGCGAAAAACCACGGCAACGAACAGGGCGGCTGCGCGGTCATCACCGAACCGGCCGACTACCCCGGCATCATCGACGAGTTGAAGGCCAACGGCGGCGCGATCTCTTACGCCACGCGCTTTGCGCTCGCCAAGAAGGCCTTCGTGCACACCGCCCGCTACGACGGCGCCATCGCCAACTGGCTCACCAGCCTCGATACCGACAACCAGCCGACCCCTTTCCCCGACCGCCTGCAACTGGCGTTCGACAAGGCCGACACCATGCGCTACGGCGAAAATCCGCACCAACAGGCCGCGTTCTATCGCGAGGCATCGCCGATCGCGGGCAGCTCGGTTGGCACCATTTCCAGCTACCAGCAATTACAGGGCAAGGAGCTTTCCTACAACAACATCGGCGACGCCGATGCCGCCTGGGAAGCCGTCAAGGCTTTCGCTGGCGCGGCCGCCAACACCGCGGCCTGCGTCATCGTCAAGCACGCCAATCCCTGCGGCGCGGCGCTCGGCGCCAGCGCTCTGGAAGCCTACCGCCGCGCCTTCTCGACCGACCCGACCTCGGCCTTTGGCGGCATCATCGCCTTCAACTGCGCCATCGACAAGGCATGCGCCGAAGCGGTCTCGGGCCAGTTCGCCGAAGTCATCATCGCGCCGGAAATCACCACCGAGGCGCGCCAGGTCTTCGGCGCCAAGCAGAACCTGCGGGTACTGCTGGTTCCGCTGGGCAGCAATGCGGGCGCTTTCGACTTCAAGCGCGTCGGCGGCGGCCTGCTGGTGCAGACGGCCGACGAGGCGCGCATCACGCAGAGTGACATCAAGGTGGTCACGAAGCGTCTGCCGACCGAACAGGAAATGCGCGATCTGCTCTTCGCCTGGAAGGTCGCCAAGTACGTCAAGTCGAACGCCATCGTCTATTGCAAGGACGAAATGACCGTCGGCGTCGGCGCCGGCCAGATGAGCCGCGTCGACTCGGCGCGCATCGCCGCGATCAAGGCCGAGAACAACCAGATGACCGTCAAGGGCTCGGTCGTCGCCTCGGATGCCTTTTTCCCCTTTCGCGACGGCCTCGACGTGCTGGCCCAGGCCGGTGCGACGGCGGTGATCCAGCCGGGCGGCTCGGTGCGCGACGCGGAGGTGATCGCCGCCGCCGATGAACACAACATCGCCATGGTATTCACCGGCTTCCGCCACTTCCGCCACTAAGCCATGAAACTCCTCGTCATCGGCTCCGGCGGCCGCGAACATGCGCTGGCCTGGCGGCTGGCGCAGTCGCAGAAAGTCCAGAAAGTCTATGTCGCGCCCGGCAATGCCGGCACGGCGCGCGAGGATGGTCTGGAAAATCTGCCCATCACCGCCATTCCGGAGCTCATCGCCTTCGCGCGCGACAACGCCATCCACGCCACCGTGGTCGGGCCGGAAGCGCCGCTCGCCGCCGGCGTGGTCGACGCCTTCCGCGCGGCCGGGCTGCGCATCTTCGGCCCCACTAAGGCGGCCGCGCAACTGGAAAGCTCGAAGGACTTTGCCAAGCAGTTCATGCACCGCCACGGCATTGCCACGGCGAAGTTCCGCACTTTCACCGGAGCCGACGCCGCCGCCGCGCATGCCTACCTCGATGCCGAAGGTGCACCCATCGTCATCAAGGCCGACGGCCTGGCGGCCGGCAAGGGCGTGGTCGTCGCCATGGATAGCGCAACCGCACACCGCGCCATTGACGACATGCTGGCCGGCAACAAGCTGGGCGCGGCGGGCAGCCGGGTTGTCATCGAAGAGTTTCTCGACGGCGAAGAGGCCAGCTTCATCGTCATGGCCGACGGCCACCACGCGCTGGCGCTCGCCACCAGCCAGGATCATAAACGCCTGGGGGATGGCGACACCGGCCCCAACACCGGCGGCATGGGCGCCTATTCGCCGGCCCCGGTGGTGACGCCCGCCATCCACGCCCGCGTGATGCGTGAGGTGATCATGCCGACCATCCATGGCATGGAGCAGGACGGCATCCTGTTCACGGGCTTCCTCTATGCCGGTCTGATGATCAAGCCCGATGGCAGCCTGAAAGTGCTCGAATTCAATTGCCGCATGGGCGACCCGGAGACCCAGCCGATCATGCTGCGGCTGAAGAGCGACCTCTTGGCACTCATCGATGCCGCCATCGACGGCCATCTTGACAAGGTCGAGGCTGACTGGGATCGGCGCGTCGCGCTCGGCGTCGTGCTGGCCGCGCACAATTACCCCAACGCCCCGCGCAACGGCGATGTCATTCTCGG
>JAUXNZ010000285.1 GCA_030682595.1 Rhodocyclaceae bacterium
AACCGGCCGGCCAGTCGATGACGCTGGCGATCATCCAGCTGGCCAAGGCCCTCGGTCTGGATACCGTCGCCGAAGGCGTCGAGGACGAAGCCACGGCCAGCAAGCTGCGCACGATGGGCGTGGACTACCTGCAGGGCTACCTCTTTGCCAAGCCGATGCCGCGCGCCGAGTTCGAGAGTTGGTTATTTGGCAACGCGCGCTGAGCTGGCTGGTTCGGACAAAAGTCGGCGCCGGCGGGACGGCGCCAGTACGATAGGTGGTACTTAGCGCTCGGCCATCAGCACCCAGTGATTGTCCAGGGCCATCGGCTGCGGCCAGGGCAGGAGCAGCGGCGCGGCTTCCGGATGCCAGCGGCCCAGCCCGAGTGCAGTAGCAATCACGACACCGCCGCCGCGCCCAGGGCCATGCCATGGCGCTAGTGCATAGGCCTCCTGGATCTTCACGACCGGCTGAAGTTTTTCCGGGATGTCCGGATGCCAGAGCTGCGCCATTCCTGCCTGGTTGCTCGACAGCACGAAGCCGCCGCGATGCGCCGGCGCGATATCGCCGCTGTAGCCGACGCCGTCGTTGGCGCGCGTCGGAATCGCCAGCCGCTCGCCGTCGAACACGGCAAGGACCGGGGCGGCGGCGCGTTCGGTGGCGGCTGCATGTTCGGCCTGCATGGCGATACCAAGCAATGCGCCCGCTTCCGCCGGGTTGCGATTCCAGGCCATGTGGCGCAGCGACAGACGCGCATCGTCGAGCCGCCACTGGCCGAGCAGTTTGCCGTTGGCGACATCCAGCCGCGCCAGCGAGGAGCTCATCCGGTCGAGGTCGTATTTCCTGTCTTCGCGCGTGCGCGGCACGCCGCCATTGGCGACGAGCAGATGGCCTTCGCCATCCAGAATCAACTGGTGCGGATCGCGACCCTGCGTGTCCCACTCGTCCAGCTTCTTCAGACTCGTCCGCTCGCGCACGCCGATGCGGCCGCGCCCGGTGGCGAAATCGGTCTCGGTGGTATAGAGCCGCGCGCCATCGGCGGAAACGACCGCATGGCCGCCGAGCCGGCTTTCGCCCTCACCGTCCAGTCGAATCTGCCGCACCACCTTGCCCGCGCCGTCGCAGCGCAGAATCCAGGCACCCGGCCGCACGCCGCAGATCGTCAGGCCGCCGTCGGTTTCGGCGATCAGGCCGTGCGGCCGCGTCGGCAGCGGCACGGCGTAACGGATGGTCAGGCTACGTGCCTCCCAGTCGGCCTCCAGCACGCCGGCGAATTGGGGATCGGTGGGTTTCGGCCCGCGCCAGGCGGCACCCACCACGGCATGGGAAGCAGTCGTTGCCGCCCACGCCACGGGCGGCAACAGGCCAGCTGCCAAACCCGCGGTCATGCCCAACAGACAATCGCGACGATTCATCATTTCCTCCTCAGAACTTGTAGCTGGCGGTAAGCTGGACCGTGCGCGGCGCGCCGGGCACATAGTGGCCACGATAGAGTGCGTCGGCGTAGAGCTTGTCGGTCGCGTTGGTAACGTTGAACTTGAGCAGGAAGTCGCGCGCGACCGCGTACTCGGCCATCAGGTCGAGCGTTGTGTAGCTCGGCGCCATGATGGTGGATTGCTGCGGGTTCATCGCGCTGCGCCAGTTGATGCCGCCGCCGACACGCCACTTACCGTCGATTTGGTAAGTCGTCCACACCGTACCGCTGTGCTTGGGCGTCAGGCCGGGACGAGAGCCGACCGTTTCCCCGGCGAGCAAGGTTGTTCCGTTGCTGGCACCTTTATCGATGACCGCCTTGGGTATCCACGCGTAGGAGGTATAAATCTCCCACTTCGGCGTGATGCGGCCAGCGACATCGATTTCGATGCCTTCTGCGTGGCGCTTGCCGGAGAGTGCGTAGTTGGTCGGCGTCACCGAAGTTTCGTCGCGGTTGCGTTCGTTGAACTTCTCGGCGCGGAACAGGGCGAAGCGCGTGCTCAGGTTGCCGCTTTCCGAATCGAGCTTGGCGCCCAACTCGAAGTTGCGGCTGCCTTCCGGATCGGTATTCGAACCCAGCGCATCGTACTGGTATGCATCGCCGGAGGTGTTGAACGAAGTGCCGTAGGAAAAATGAAACGATGACAATGGCGTTGGCTGATAAAGAATGCCGAAACGTTTGCTCCACAGCGAATCCTCGCGGCTGCGTTTGGCGGTCTCCTGCCCCAGGGTGGCTGTAGCCGTCGAGAACGTACGGTAGGACCCCTCGAAATTATCCCAGCGCAGACCGGCCAGCACCTTCCATTCGGGGGTGATCTGGATCATGTCCTGGAAATAGACGCCTATTGCGCTCGAATTGAAGTCCCGGTTTTTTAATATTAGGCGCGCGGACTCGTCGACGCTGGCGTCGTCGTTAGGCGTACCAATAGTCGTCCGCGGTTTGGTGATTGTCACACCGGCCGGTAACGTGGCCGCATAGCCGACGAAATCGTCGTCGGTCATGTCGATACCGGCCAACACATTGTGCTTGAGGCCGAACCAGTTGAAGGTGTTGCTGTAGTCGCTCTGTAGGGTCTTGGCGTCGAGGTCCTGAATCTTGTTGTGGTTTCCGCGCGTCAGGATAGTCGCACCGTTGAGGGTCTCCGCTGTCACGCTTCCGGCCGGCGGGCACATGGGGTTGTTCACGGCATGAAAGGTGCAGATACGGATCGCGCCGGCGCGCAGGTCGCGCTCGTATTTGCCCATGCGGAAGCTGGTCTTGAGCTCGCCACCGCCCTTGAAGCGATGAATGTGACTGAGTGTTCCGTGCGTTGCGGTACCGGCGCTGAAATCACTCGCCATGCCGTAGTAGTTCTTCGGGCTGACTTCAATTAGCCCCATGGTCGCATCGGCAGCACTCTTGCGAATAAAGGGCATGCCGAAGTTGATACCGTTGTGGTTGTCGAGATGGTAGAGCCCAACCAGAAATTCGTCGGCAGAGCCGATGCCGAAGCGATAGGACGCAGCAATGCCCTTCTTGTCGAGACCGGCGCCGTAGGTGCCAAAGGCGTCTGAGCCATTCCACATCGCATTCAGGCGTAAAGCTGCATCGTCACCAGTCTTGACGTTGAAATCGCCAACGACGCGTGCATAGTTTCCGCTGCCGATCGTCGCGTCGATCTGGTGCTGGTTCATCAGGAAGGGTTCCTTGCTGACCTGGTTCACCGCACCACCGGTCGAACCGCGGCCGAACAGCATCGAGGCCGAACCGCGCAGCACTTCGAGCCTGTCCCAGTTGAAGGTGTCGCGCTCATAGAAGGCCGGATCGCGCATGCCATCGACGAAGATATCGCCGCTCGCCTGCAGCGAGAAGCCGCGCAGACGAATGTCCTCCTCGCCGCCCTCGGCGGCGAGGAAGCTGATGCCAGCCGTGTTGTGCAGCGTTTCCTTGAGCGTGTCGAGGTTACGGTCGTCGATCAGGCGTTCGGTCACGACTGTCAATGATTGGGGAATGTCGCGCAGATCCTGCTCGCCCTTGCCGATGCGCGTGCGCGTGGCTTGCAGGGTTTCCTTGGACGATTTTTCTTTCTCGGCTTCGACCTCGACGGTAGGCAGGGTTTTTTCGGCGGCCTGGGCCAGCACGAAGGCCGGCTGGCCGATCAACATCAGCGCCGCGACCAGCGGCAAACGTTTGCTACGAATTAACACGGTTTAGCTCCTTGCGAAGGGTTATTGCTGGCTGGCTTGCGCAAGGAGGCGTTGGCTGGCTGCGGGGTTAAAACATTATCGAGTGGGCTCGGTGACGAAGCCGATGCGGGTGAGGCCGTGGCGCGCGGCTTCGGACATCACGCGCGCGACTTTCTCGTAGGGCGTGGTGGCCTCGGCGCGCAGGTGCAGTTCCGGCTGCGGTTGCAACACGGCAGCGGCGCGTATGCGTTCGGTGAACGCGTCGGGGGCTACCGCCTCGCCGTTCCACCAGAGCCGACTTTCGGCGTCGATGGCGATCTGGACGTTCTCGGGCTGGGTCAGGTTCGGCGTCGAGCTGGCCTTGGGCAGCTCGACCTTGACGGCGTGGGTAAGCAGCGGCGCGGTGACGATGAAGATCACCAGCAGGACGAGCATGACGTCGATCAGCGGGATCATGTTGATCTCGGCGAGATCGCCGCTGTCGCTGTCATCGGCAAAGGATGCGAAAGCCATGATGTTTTCCTTCCGCTCAGGCTGCCGCGCGCGCCGCCACGCGGGCGATGATGCGCTCGGAGGTGGCGGCGACGTCGGTCACTTGCGGCGCGGTTTTGAAGCCGGTCGCGAGGAAGGTGAACAGGTCGTGGGCAAAGGAATTCAGCTCGGCCAGGGTGTTGCGATTGGCGCGGGCAAAGGCGTTGTAGGCGATGGCGGCGGGGATCGCCACGGCCAGGCCCAGCGCCGTCATGATCAACGCCTCGCCGACCGGACCGGCCACCTTGTCGAGCGTGCCCTGGCCGCTCATGCCGATGGCGACCAGCGCGTGGTAGATCCCCCAGACCGTGCCGAACAGGCCGACGAACGGAGCGCTGGAAGCGACGGTGGCGAGAAAGGTCTGGCCGTATTCCATGCGCGCCTTGTCCTGCGCGATGGCGCGTTTCAACGCGCGGGTGAGGAATTCGTCGGGCGTGCCCGCATCGATCAGGCCGCGCTCCATTTCACTTTCATCCTTGCCGCCGCGATGTTGCTCGATCGCCGTGAAACCGTGATGCACCAGGTGCGCGAAGGCGTCCGTGACGCCCTCTTCGCGCAGGCGCCGCGCCACGGCATCGAGGCTGGCAGCCTGCCAGAAGGCGCGCAGGAAGACCGCGCTCTTCTTCTGCGCCTGCCACAACCGCACGCCCTTGGTGACGATCAGATACCAGGTGCCGATCGACATGACCGCCAGCACCACCAGGATGAAACGCGCCACGCCATCGGCATGGGCGAGAAAGTGGGCGAAGCCCAGGGAGTTTTCCATGATCAATCCTTCAACGAAAAAACGATGGGGACCAGCACGCTGGCGGCGACGGCCTCGTCGCCGCGCCGTGCCGGCACGAATTTCCAGCGCCGCACGGTATCAAGCGCCGCGCGGTCGAGGCGTTCGAAGCCACTGGGGGTGTGCAAGGCCACGTCGGTCGGCAGGCCGCTGGCGGCGACCTGCACGCGCAGCACGACGCGCCCCGTCTCGCCCATCCGCCGGGAAAGTGCGGGATAGGGCGGCTTGGGGTTATCGAGATAGTCGGCAGCGAAACGCGGCTGACTCGCCACCACAGGTGATGTGGGCGGCGACAGCGGTACGGACGGCGCGATGGAAGTCGGCGCTGGCGGCACGGCGCTTGGTGCTGGCGGCGCTGGCGAATCCTCCGGCGCGGCAAGCTGCACCGGCTGCTGCATCGGCAGGGGCCGCCTCTCGGCCGGGCGCGGACGGGGCGGCACGATTTCCGGTTTGGGCGGCTCGGGCGCCGGCGGCGCGAGCAGGCTGACATTCAATACGGGTAGGGGTAGCGGCAGCTTGATCACGTTCATCTGCAACAACAGCCAGAACACGGCGGCATGCAGGAGCAGCACCGTAGTCAAGCCGGCGAGAGAAATGCGCGGCGCGAGTTGCCACGCGGGGTGGGCGATCATCGGCATGGGCCAGTTCGCCGGACGCGGCAGGTCGCGTGTGTCGGCAGTTGGGACGAGGTCATTTGGTCAGGATCAGTTTGCCGGCCTGGGTCTGGCGCAGGCGGTAGGTTTCGGCGCCGTGGCGGATCAGCACCTCGCGCGCATTGCCGAGTAGCTGGCGGCTTTCCAGGGTTTGCGGCGTTCCGCCGCCGGCGCGCGCCGGCGCACCGACGGGCTTGGCGGTTGCGGAGCGGGTCGCGGGCGATTCCGGCATCATGGCTTTACCGGTGGTAGCCAGGCGCGAATGCCGTCGTATGCGCGGCGGCTTCCGTGCGTAGCGCGGCGGAGCGGCGTTTTTTCGATTCATCAGGTTGGCTGGGCGCCCGCGCGGCGGGCTCCTGACCGTGATCGAGTATCTCGGCCAGTTCGCGGGCGTGGCCGCGCAGGTGGGGGGCGGCTTCGGGGTCGGCGGCCACCTTTTCCAGCAGCATGGCGGCGAGATAGGCCGCGCGGGGGCAGCCGGTGGTCATGTGCGTACCCAGATGAGCGAGGGCGCCGGCCACCAGATTGGCGGGGGTTGCCGTATCAGTGGTATCGGTGGTGCATGGTGAAAAATCGGGTCGGGATGATGTCATGGCAAACCTCCAATGGGCGGTAATCGCTGGCTGGCTTGCCGATTTGCGGCGGCTGGCTTGCTGTGACGTTGATAATGATTCTCATTGTATATGAGAACCATTATCAATTTCAAGCGATATTTCGCTGCCCGCGACGTTTGCGCCGTCTCCGCCGCTGACTTTCATGATGCGTGAAACATCACCCCGCATCATGAAACCTGCCGCATTCCCCCTCTCTCCCGGCCTCTCCCCTTGTGGGAGAGGGATTGAGGGAGGGGGCCGTATTTAACGTTAAATGCCGGCAGAGTTCAGGACAACGGAGATTTATGGAGATTCAGAGCAGTACGCGCTCGATGCCGCCGGTGTTGGCGGCATTCACGTAGCGATCCAGCCAGTCCGCGCCGAGGATGTGCCGCGCGAGTTCGACGACGATGTAGTCGGCTTCGATGGCCGCATCCTCGCGGTAACGCGACAGTCCCTGCAGGCAACTCGGGCAGCTGGTCAGGATCTTGACGGCCCGTGGCGCCGTCTCGCCAGCGCCGACTTTTAATTGCGCGACGCCAGCCTCGATTTCCTGTTGCTTCCTGAACCGCACCTGCGTCGACACGTCCGGGCGCGTCACGGCGAGCGTGCCGGATTCGCCGCAACAGCGGTCGGAAAGCAGCACCGGTTTGCCCAGCAGCGTGCTGGCCACCTTGGTCGGGTTGTGCTGCTTCATCGGCGTGTGGCAGGGATCGTGGTAAAGGTATTGCGTACCCTGCACGCCAGCGAGTTGCACGCCTTTTTCCATCAGGTATTCGTGGATGTCGAGCAGGCGGCAGCCGGGGAAGATGCGCTCGAACTCGTACTTGAGCAGCTGGTCCATGCAGGTGCCGCAGCTGACGATCACGGTCTTGATGTCGAGGTAGTTCAGCGTGTTGGCGACGCGGTGGAACAGCACGCGGTTCTGCGTGGTGATCGCCGTGCCCTTTTCCTCGTCGCCCGACGCGGTCTGCGGATAGCCGCAGCACAGGTAGCCGGGCGGCAGCACCGTGGTGGCGCCGACATGCCAGAGCATGGCCTGGGTGGCGAGGCCGACCTGCGAGAACAGGCGCTCCGAGCCGCAGCCGGGGACATAGAAAACAGCTTCTCCCTCATCGCTTGCCCGTTGTGGGTCGCGGATCACCGGGACCATCGTGGCATCCTCGACATCGAGCAGCGCGCGCGCCGTACGCCGCGGTACATTCGCCGGCAGCGGTTTGTTGAGGAAGTGGATGACCTGCGCCTTCACGTCCGGTCGGCCCAGCGAGGCGGGCGGATGGCGCACCATTTCCTGCGTCAGGCCGAAGGTCTTGGCGAGCGCATGGCCAAGCCGCTGGGCCTTGTAGCCGAGGTCGATCATGCCGGTTTTCAGCGCCTTGATGCGTGCCGGATCCGTGGCACTGAGGAAAGCCATCGCCAGCTTTGTGCCGGGCGCCGATTTCTTCTTGCCCGTCTTGCGCAGGAAGTTGCGCATGGCGATGGACACGTCGCCGAAGTCGATGTCGACCGGACAGGGTTTCAGACACTTGTGACAGATCGTGCAATGGTCGGCGACGTCGGAAAACTCGTCAAAGTGCTTGAGCGAAATGCCGCGCCGCGTCTGCTCTTCATACAGGAAGGCCTCGACCAGCAGGCCGACGCCAAGGATCTTGTTGCGCGGCGAATAGAGCAGGTTGGCGCGCGGAATATGAGTAGAGCAAACAGGCTTGCACTTGCCGCAGCGCAGGCAGTCCTTGACCATGGCGGAGATGTCGCCGATCGCGGACTGCTCCATGATCAGCGATTCGACGCCGAGCAGCGCGAACGAGGGCGTGTAGGCGTTGGCGAGGTTGGCGCTCATTCCGGGCAAATCCATCAACTTGCCCTTGTTGAAGCGGCCCGTCGGGTCGATGCGCCGCTTGTAGTCACGGAAGGGCTGGATCTCGTCGGCGGAAACATAGTCGAGCTTGGTGATGCCGATGCCGTGTTCGCCGGAGATCACCCCGCCGAGCCCGCGCGCGAGCGCCATGATGCGGTCGACGGTACGGTAGGCCGTCTGCAGCATCGCGTAGTTGTCGGAGTTGACCGGGATGTTGGTATGCACGTTGCCGTCGCCGGCATGCATGTGCAGCGCGACAAAGACGCGGCCTTTCAGCACCTGCTTGTGGATCGCTTCGATGCGTTCGCGCGTCGGGCCGTAGGCGTCGCCGGCGAAAATCTCGTCGAGCAGCGGCTTGAGTTCCGTCTTCCACGACGCGCGCAGCGAGTGGTCCTGCAGCGCAGGGAAATGGGTATCGAGGTTGTCGAGCAGGGCCTGCCAGCAATTGCGCACCTCGGCCACGGCAGCCAGCGCCAGCTCGCGGCGGTCGCCGATCAGCGCGCGGCCGGACAGCCCCGCATCGCCGATGTGCAGCGGCAGTTCGCCACTGAGGAATTCGGTGAAGGCAGTGCACAGTTCCAGCTTGTTGTTGATCGACAACTCGATGTTGCAGCGGTCGATGCCGTCGCAG
This sequence comes from Rhodocyclaceae bacterium, assembly GCA_030682595.1. Taxonomy (GTDB): domain Bacteria; phylum Pseudomonadota; class Gammaproteobacteria; order Burkholderiales; family Rhodocyclaceae; genus Sulfuricystis. The sequence continues at coordinate 8,669 of JAUXNZ010000285.1, forward strand.
TAGTCGCCCATGCGCGGCAGCGGAATCACCACGTCCTCGTTGATCTTGAAGGCGTTGGTATGGCGCGAGATCGCCGCGGTGCGCGAACGATCGAGCCAGAACTGTTTGCGCGCCTCGGGGGTGACGGCGATAAAGCCCTCGCCGCCGCGCGCGTTGGCCATGCGCACGACCGCGGATGTGGCGCGCATCACGGCGTCCGCGTCGCTGCCGACGATGTCGCCGATCAGCACCATCTTCGGTCGGCCATGCCGTTTGGCTTTCGTGGCGTAGCCGACAGCCCGGACATAGCGCTCGTCGAGGTGTTCGAGGCCGGCGAGCAACACTCCCGCCGCGAGGCCCGCGCCACCGGGCTTGAAGTAGTCGGTGATCTCGACGATGCTTGGCACGGCCTCGCGTACCTGGCCGAAGAATTCGAGGCAGACGGTGCGCTGCGCCGGCGGCATCTTGTGCAGGATCCACACCGCCGAGGTGATCAGGCCATCGCAGCCTTCCTTCTGCACGCCGGGCAGGCCGGACAGAAACTTGTCGGTGACATCCTTGCCCAGCCCGGTCTTGCGAAAGCTGCGACCGGGGATGTTCAGCGTTTCCTCGCGCTCGACGTGGCCGCTGTCGCTCAGATGCTTGAGCTGGAATGTGGCAGTTTCCTGATCGTGGATCTTGCCGAGGTTGTGATTGATGCGCTCGACTTCCAGCCACTTGCCGGCGGTATCGACCATCCGCCACGACGCCAGGTTGTCGAGCGCCGTGCCCCACAGCACGGCCTTCTTGCCGCCCGCGTTCATCGCGATGTTGCCGCCGATGCAGGAGGCGTCGGCCGAGGTCGGGTCACAGGCGAACACCAGCCCGGCCGCTTCGGCGCGCTCCATCACGCGGCGCGTGACCAGACCGGCGCCGGTGCGGATCGTCGCGTAAGGCTGGCTGAGGCCAGGCAGCACGGCTTCGGCGACTGCACCCATGTCGATGAGCTTCTCGGTGTTGATGACGACCGAGCGCGGGTCGAGCGGGACGGCGCCGCCGGTGTAGCCGGTGCCGCCACCGCGCGGAATGATCGTCAGCTCCAGCTCGATGCAGTCGCGCACGAGCAGTGCGATCTCTGCCTCGGTGTCGGGCGTCAGCACGACGAAGGGATATTCGACGCGCCAGTCGGTCGCATCGGTCACATGCGAGACGCGCGCGAGGCCGTCGAAACAGATGTTGTTCTTGCGCGTGTGGCGTGCCAGGCGCTGCAGGACTTTCTTGCGCAGCGCGGCGGTTTCGTCGAACCAGCGCTCGAAGTCGGCCACCGCATTCGCGGCCGCCGCCAGCAGTTGTGCCACGGGCTGGTTGCCGGCGCGGCGCTTTTCGATCTCGGCGAGGCGGTGCTTGAGCGCACCGATCAGCGCGCCGCGTCGCTCGCGGCTATCCAGCAGGTCATCTT
>JAUXNZ010000289.1 GCA_030682595.1 Rhodocyclaceae bacterium
CCGCTGCAACATGGTGATTTCCGACCGCCGCTTTGCCGCCGAGATGCGCGGCGGGCCGAAGAACACGGTGTTCAAGTTCGACGATATCGGCTGCGCCGTGTTCTGGCTGCGCGACAAGCAGGCGACCTACCCGTGGATGGCCGAGGCGGCCACGCGACTGTGGGTGGCTGACGTCACCAGCAGCGGCAGCGAGGTGCGCTGGCTCGATGCGAAGCAGGCGCACTATTCCGGCAAGACCTCGCCGATGGGCTACAACCACGGCGCGGTGGCGCTGCCGCAGCCAGGCTCGATGGAATTCCCGGACATGCGCGTCCATGTCCTCGCAAAGGGTAAGTAGGTATGAAACAATTGTGGCTCACCGCCAAGCTGGATATCGTCGAATCGCTGCGCGCGCGCTGGTTCCATATCTACACGCTGGTGTTCGGCGGCATCGTCGCGCTGCTGTTTCTGTTCGGCCTGACCGAATCGCGTGTGCTCGGCTTCATCGGCCTGTCGCGCCTGTTGGTCACTTACATCCAGCTCACCATGGCGATCCTGCCGATCTTCGTGCTGATCACCACCGTGCGCTCGGTGGCCGGCGACCGCGAGGCCGGGGTCTTCGAATACCTGCTCTCGCTGCCGGTGTCGCTGGGAGCATGGTTCTGGGGCAAGATCCTCGGCCGCTACGTGGTCATCTTCGCGCCGGTGTTTCTCGCCATGCTCGGCGCGGTGCTGTGGGCGCTGGTGGTCGGCATCGAGGTGCCGTGGGGCATGTTCGGCTACTACACGGCGCTCCTGGCGGCGATGGCCGCCTGCTTCCTCGGCATCGGCATGTTGATCTCGGCGGTGGCGCGCGGCACCGACGTGGCCCAGGGCGCGGCTTTTTTCGTCTGGCTGACGCTGCTGCTGTTCCTCGACCTGATCCTGCTTGGCGTGATGATCCAGGGCCGGGTGGCGCCCGAGCTGGCGGTCACCATCGCGCTCGCCAACCCGCTGCAGGTGTTCCGCACGGCGGCGCTGGCGCTGTTCGATCCGCAACTGATCGTGCTTGGCCCCTCGGCCTACGTGATTCTCGATCTCTTCGGCGTTACCGGCTTCAAGATTTTCGCGCTCGTCTATCCCGCCGTGCTCGGCCTTGCGGCGGCGACGCTGGGTTATCACCTGTTCCGCCGGGGCGATCTGCCGTGAAATATGGGCCCGCCGTATTGCTGGCTTGGCTGGCGTGTATCAGCCTGTCCGCCGTCGCGGCCGGAAACCTGTCGAGCGCGCCGCTGTTCGCCGCGACGCTGTTCGACCTCGACAACAAACCAGTGGCCTTTGCGGCCTACCAAGGCCGGCCCCTGATCGTGAATTTCTGGGCGCGCTGGTGCGCGCCATGCCGTGTCGAGATTCCGGAACTGGTGGAACTCCAGACACGCCACAAGGCGCGCGGCATCGAAGTCATCGGCCTGAATCTCGAAAGCAACGCGCCCGCGGTGCGCGATTTCGCCAAGGCCTACGACATCAATTACCCGGTGCTGCTGACCCGCGACGCGGGCATCGCCCTGCTGCAGGCGCTTGGCAACCCCAAGGCCGGCCTGCCTTACACCGTCGCCATCAACCGCCAGGGTGAAATTGTGGCCAGCAAGCTGGGGGCGATGAACAAGGCCGAACTGGAAGCCGCCAGCGCGGCAGCGCTTAAATGACAATGAACTGAGGAAACGAACCATGTCGAAGCCGCTGGAACCGACCCTGGAAGCCCTGCCCAACCCCTTTTTGCGCTACTTTGCGGCAACGCGGCCGGCCTTCCTGTCCGTAACCTTTGTCGGTTGCCTGCTCGGTCTGGCGACGGCGACTTTTTCCGGTATTCAAGTCGGGCCGGCGCTGGCCACGGCGACCCTGTTCTTCGCCCTGATGGCGCATGCCGGCGCCAATGTCATCAATGATTATTACGATGCGCTGTCGGGTTGCGACGCGGCCAACACGGAACGGCAGTTTCCCTTTACCGGCGGTAGCCGCTTCATCCAGAACGGCGTCCTGTCACTGCGTGCCACGGGTATTTTCGGCTATGCGCTGCTGGCGGCGGTGATTCCGGCAGGGCTATGGCTGACCGCCGTCAGTGGGGCGGAACTGCTGCTGATCGGACTGGCCGGCCTGGTGGTGGGCTGGGCCTATTCGGCGCCGCCGCTGCAACTGCAAAGCCGGGGGCTTGGCGAATTCGCCATTACCGCGGGCTGGCTGCTGGTCGTCGTCGGCAGCGACTTCGTGCAACGTCACGGCTTTGCCTTTGTGCCCGTTGCTGCCGGCCTGGGTTTTGCCCTGCTGGTGGCGAACGTGCTTTACATCAACCAGTTTCCCGACGTGAAGGCGGACGCCGGTGCGGGCAAGCACACCCTGGTGGTGAAACTGGGTGTGGCGCGGGCACGCTGGGGCTATGCGGTGATTGCCGCCCTGGCTTACGGCTGGCCCCTGTCGATGGTGCTGCTTGGCCAGCTTCCCGCGACGGCCTTGATTGCATTGCTGCCCGCCATTGTCAGCATTGCCGCCGCACGTCAGCTCTGGTCCCGGGCAGGGCAGCCGGCAGAACTTGCACCGGCGCTCAAGCTGACCATCCTTGCCGCGAGCGCCCACGGCCTGTTGCTGGCCATCATGATGAGCCTGCCGTGGAGCCGCCTGACGTAACTTTCATGGTCGATAGTGCCACCCCCGTGCATGAAATACGCAAAA